>JAITMK010000029.1 GCA_031277415.1 Azoarcus sp. | reverse complement strand
AATGTCAGGAGCGCCTTGGTCATTCGCTGCGACATCATCCGTTGGCGCCCGGAGAGGTTGATCGACAGGGCAGATTCATCAGCCTTGTAGGTGTTGTAGAAGTTGATGCCGATGACGATCGAGTCTGCCACCATAAATAATATAACTGCAAAAATGATTTTGCGGTATTTGAAGAAAATACTTTGCTTCTTATCCATCCGGATTGCTCCTTTTGTCTGAAAAGGCGTCATATTTCATGTTCTGAAAATAACGCCTCGTCCGCCAAGGTAAATGTAGCATTTTCTCCTCACCACCCCGGCAACCACACACTATACCCCATGATTTACGGCTGCTCGGGATTCTTGCTTGAGGGAGTATACGTCTGATTGATACCACAATTTCCATCGGCAAATTTCTTGCCGATGACTTTGAGTGTGAGAAAAGTTTCTTGTTATTAAACAATTGAAAATCAACGAAGAATTGCCACGGATTTCACCTGCGCGATGACGGTGAGTCCGGGCGTGATGGAAAGCGCCAGCCGGGATCGTTCGGTAATGCGCGCCAGCAACAGGGTTTCTCCATCCATGAGCCGCAGTTGTACGAGTACATGTCCGGGCGTACCGGTGCTGGCGATGGCGATGATGGTGGCGGGCAGGGTGTTCAGGATACTGGTGTCCGTATGTGCGCTCAGGGCAAGGCTGATATCGTTGGCATGGATGTGGCAACGCAGGCGGCTGCCAGGTGTGTACGCGTCCCCGGCGATGTAGAGCTTGCCGCCGGGAAACTCTAGCCGTGTAAGGCCATCCGCTTCGCGTGCGGCCACCGTCGTTTCTACTACCGCGCCGGTTTCCCCGGCAAAAGAGGCGCTGAGATCAAGCCGCGACAGAATGTCCATGAGTGGGCCATTTGCCGTGATGCGCCCATTTTCGATGAGCACGAGATGATCTGAGAGCCGTATCACTTCATCCAGGGAATGGCTGACATAGATGACGGGGATGGAAAGTTCGTCGTGCAGTTTTTCGAGATAGGGCAGGATTTCCAGCTTGCGCTTCATATCGAGCGCGGCGAGCGGTTCATCCATCAGCAACAACCGGGGACGAGTGAGGAGGGCGCGCGCAATAGCGATCCGCTGCCGTTCTCCGCCGGAAAGGTTGCCGGGGGAACGCTTGAGAAGGGGGCGTATATCCAGCAGATCGAGCATCGCCTCGAACCCTTCCCTCTTTGCGTTGCCTGCCCGCTTCATGCCGTATCGAAGATTCCCCAAAACGGACAGATGCGGGAAAAGGCTCGTTTCCTGGAAAACCAGCCCCAGTGGACGCTTATGGGTGGGCAGAAAAATCCCGCGTTTTTCGTCCTGCCATATTTCGTCTGCGACGGACAGAAAACCTTCCGGCGAACGTTCCAGCCCGGCCATGCAGCGCAGAATCGTAGTCTTGCCGGAACCGGATGGGCCGAACAGTGCCGTGATGCCTTTTTCCGGCATGGACAAATCGACATCCAGCGTGAAACCGGGGTGACCGATGCGAAAACGCCCCTGCATCACCAACTCCAGTTTGTCCGTTTGCGGCTGCTGTAGAGCAGCAACAGAACAATGAAGCTGAAAAGCACCATGCCTCCGGCCAGCCAGTGCGCCTGCGTGTAGTTGGTGTTTTCCACGTAATCGTAAATCTTGACCGACAGCACCTGGGTTTTGCCGGGAATGTTGCCGCCTATCATCAACACCACGCCGAATTCGCCTACCGTATGCGCGAAGCCCAGAACAGTGGCGGTCAGAAAGCCGGGGCGGGCCAGCGGCAGGGCGACACTGAAAAATGCGTCCAGGGGTGAAGCCCGCAGACTGGCCGCTGCTTCCAGCGGGCGTTTGCCGATGGACTCGAAGGCGTTCTGGATGGGTTGCACCACGAAAGGAAGTGAATACAGAACGGAGGCCACCACCAGTCCGGCGAAGGTGAAAGGAAGCCGCTGGAGGTTCAACGTATCCATCGTCTGCCCGATAAAGCCGTGCGGCCCGAACGCAACCAGAAGATAGAACCCCAACACTGTAGGCGGCAATACCAGTGGAAGGGTAACCAGCGCACCTACCGGCCCTTTCAAACGTGATCGGGTATTGGCCAACCACCAGGCGATGGGTGTTCCGATCAGAAGCAGGAGCAGGGTGGTGAGCGTTGCCAGCTTACAGGTGAGCCAAATGGCTGTGAGGCTGGAACTGTCCATATTCGGGTTGATGTGGGTGCTTACGTAAGAACCCGTACTTCTACCTTATTGATAAGGGTGGCTGCAAGCGTGGATGTTAATGAAAAGCAGAGTGAAGACGACTATGTGTGACTTATAGTAGCAAGAAAGCGGATAGTTTTAATCTTTCCCGAGACGGGGGGATTGATAGCCGCAGGATTCGATGATGGCAGCCGCCTTCGGCCCTTTCAGGAATTGCAGCAGCGCATGGGCGGCGGGATTGTCCCTGCCTTTCGTCAAGAGCACTGCGTCCTGGCGGATCGGCTCATGGAGATTTTCCGGTACGATCCAGGCCGAACCGCCCGTCAACTTGCCATCCTTGTAAATCTGCGAAAACGCGACAAACCCCAGTTCTGCGTTGCCGGAGGCAACGAACTGGTGCGCCTGGGCAATATTGTTGCCCATCACGAATTTTGACCGGAGTGTGTCGTACTTTCCCAATTTTCTGAGCGTTTCCACCGCTGCCGCGCCGTAGGGCGCTTTCTCTGGATCGGCGATGGAAAGATGTGTGAAAACGCCTTTCGTCAATACGTCGCCTTTGTTGTCCACGAAACCTTCCTTTGCGCTCCAGAGCACAAGCGCACCGATGGCATAGGTGAACCGGCTGCCGGGAATCGCGCCGCCTTCCGCTTCCAGTCTGGCAGGCGTGGCGCTGTCGGCGGCGAGGAAAACGTCGAAGGGCGCGCCGTTTTTGATCTGTGCATAGAACTGCCCGGTTCCCCCGGACGAAAGCACGGCCTTGTGCCCGGTCTCCTGCTCGAAACCGGCAGCGAGCGTTTGCATGGGGGCGATGAAATTGGCGGCGACGGCAACAATGACTTCTCCGGCTTGTGCGGCGTGCGCAAAGCCGAAGGACAAAAACAAAACCAACAGAGAATCGAAACGTTTCATGGCATGGTTTTTTCGGAAAGTGGCACGGGAAAAACGCCTTGTCCGGTTTTCAGTCGGGCGATGCAGGCTTTCCGCCGCAGACCGGGCAGGCCGGATCCTTGCCGAAGGAGACGGCCCGGAAGGTTTGGGAAAGGGTGTCGATCAGCAACAGCCGCCCGGTGAGCGGCGTGCCGATACCGGCGAGCAGTTTCAGGGCTTCCGCCGCTTGCAGGCTGCCGACAATGCCGGTGAGGGGCGCGAAAACGCCGGAGACGGCGCAGCGTTCTTCCGCGACGGGTTGGCCGTCCGGGAACAGGCAGTGGTAGCAGGGCGAATCCGGGCGCGAAAAATCGAAAACGCTCACTTGACCGCCAAAGCGCAGCGCCGCGCCGGAAACGAGCGGCGTTCGGCTTCGGGCGCAGGCGCGGTTGATCGCGTAGCGCGTCGTGAAATTGTCGGTGCAATCGAGCACGATATCGGCCGCTGCCACATGCTCTTCCAGAACTTCGCCTTCCAGCCGTTCATGAAGCGGAATCACTTGCACGGCCGAGTTGATTTGCGCCAGAGATTGCGCACCGGAGCCTGCCTTTGCCTGGCCGATTCGCGCTTCCGTGTGCAGGATCTGGCGTTGCAGGTTGGTGGCGTCAACGGTGTCGCCGTCGGCCAGCGTCAGAGTGCCCACCCCGGCGGAGGCCAGGTACAGCGCGGCGGGCGAACCCAGTCCGCCCGCGCCGACGATGAGCGCATGGCTTTGCAGAATGCGTTCCTGTCCTGCAATGCCCAGTTCATTGAGCAGGATGTGGCGGCTGTAACGGCGCAGTTGAGAGTCGTCCACGATGAGATGAGGAAAATGGTGGAATAATGTGATACAGAAATATTCGCCGCGAAGCGGTGGTTCGCGGAGGATTATACAGACTGTGAATAAGGGCGCTTGGCATTACACATGCGGATGCGATTTAATCGCAGTTCGTTCCATTTGAGCCGCCTTGACCGTAGGATTAAGATTTCCCTGTACGTGTTCAAGGAAATCACCAAGGAAACCAAAAATGTATGCTATTCCCGCTTTCCCCGAGACTCGCATGCGCCGCATGCGCCGTGATGAGTTTTCCCGTCGGCTGATGCGCGAAAACCTGCTGTCCGTCGATGACCTCATTTATCCTGTGTTCGTGCAGGAGGGGCAGAACATCGTGACTCCGGTGACATCCATGCCCGGCGTTCAGCGCATGTCGCTCGACCGGCTGCTCACGCTCGCGGAAGACGTGCTCAAGCTGGGCGTACCTGCGCTGGCGCTCTTTCCGGTGATCGATTTCGACCTGAAAAGCGAAACCGCCGAAGAAGCCTGGAATCCGAACGGTCTCATTCCGCGCGCCGTTGCCGCGCTCAAGACGCGTTTTCCGGCACTGGGCATCATTACCGATGTGGCGCTCGATCCCTACACCATCCACGGACAGGACGGTCTCATCGACCCCGACGACACCGAACGCTACGTGATGAACGATGAAACCCTCGTTGCGCTTATCCGGCAGGCGCTTTGCCATGCGCGGGCGGGCGCGGACGTGGTGGCCCCTTCCGACATGATGGATGGTCGTGTGGGGAAAATTCGCGCGGAACTCGACCGCAACGGTCTTATCCACACCCGCGTTCTTGCCTACTCGGCCAAATACGCTTCCAGTTTCTACGGCCCTTTCCGCGACGCCGTAGGTTCTGCCGGAACGCTCGGCAAGGGCAACAAGTACACCTATCAGATGGATCCCGCCAACAGCGACGAGGCCATACGCGAGGTCGAACTGGACATCTCCGAGGGCGCCGACATGTTCATGGTCAAACCTGGACTGCCCTACCTCGACATCGTTCGCCGGATCAAAACCGAACTGCGGGTACCGACTTTCGCCTATCAGGTGAGCGGCGAATACGCGATGCTCAAGGCTGCCGCGCAGCAAGGCTGGCTGGACGAAAAAGCCTGTGTGCTGGAGTCGCTTCTGGCGTTCAAGCGCGCCGGTGCGGACGGCATCCTGACGTATTACGCGCTGGAAGCGGCACGCTGGCTGAAAGAGGGGCGTAAGAGCGGTCTGGATTAGGCTTGTACATACCATAGTATCATCAGATGATATAATATGGTATGAAACGCGATACCTCCATTGACACCTTACTTGATCTGAGTGGATCGATCCTTGATCAGGGGAACGGCTACTGGATCAAGCTGGAGGCATGGCGCGTCGAGGAGTCCGACAAGATTCCGCACGGCATCCGGTACTCGTTGACGCTGCACGAACCTTATGGGAATCGCATTTTGGGCTACGACAACGCACACGCTGCCAAGCGACCGAAGAAGTTCAAGTACGCCGGACGCATTTTGGCATTCGACCACAAGCACAGGCATGCCTCGGACAAGGGGGTGCCCTACGAATTCAAGGATGCTCAGCAGTTGCTGGAAGATTTTTTCGCGGACGTGGATCGCGTCCTGTTGGAGGTAAGTAAGCCATGAAATCCATCATCATCGGTATCATGCCCCAGGATCAGATCCGCAAGCGCGTGCTGGCCATCGCACGCGGCGACTACAAACCAAAGCCGAGTGAGCCGAAGGTCTGGTTTACTTCGATGAAATCGTTGGCCGAAGTGTTGAGCGACGACAACCGCGCGTTGCTGCGCGTTATAGCCGAAACCGAACCCGAATCCATCTCGGCGTTGGCTCAGACCACGGGCCGCAAGCCGGGCAACCTGTCGCGCACGCTCAAAACCATGTCCAACTACGGCATCGTCGATCTCAAGCGAGAGCGCAATCTCGTGCGCCCCATCGCCAAGGCCACCGCGTTCCGTATCGTTGCCGCGTAAACAGTCCGCGTATCCACTTGAATCAAAACTGCTCTACAGCATGGAAATCGCCTGGCGGAATGCCTCTGCGTATTGCTCGATCAAAGGCTCCGACTGCGGGTGCGTGAAATTGGGTAGCCGGATCAACTGTCCATTGGCTTCTTCGGTTCGCGGCAGGGACGCGCCATGCGTGGCGGTTCCAGCGGGATAACGCCCAACGGCTTGCCAGTGGCCCTCGGTGAAAAAAGGCTGCTGATGCAACAAGGGGTAGCGAGGCATGCCCACCCGGCACCCCATTTGTTGAAGCGTTTCTACCAGATACGCCATGTTCATGCCGGGGTCGCGGTGACGGATGATGAATTCAAAGTAGACGCGCTCGACATTCGCCGGAGCAAGAAAGCAATCAAATCCCATCGGTTCCAGCGCTTCGGAAAGCATCTGGTGGTTGTGGTTACGCACGGCATTGGTCTGCGGGAGGCGGGCCAGCATCGCCCGCCCGAGCGCGGCGGACATTGGCGCAATCCGCGTTTTGATGCCGAAGCTGGTGGCGGCAAAACGTCTCTCCGGCCCTTGAAGCTCGATGATCCGGGTGATGTCTCCCAGACAAACCGCGCGGGTGTAGATTTCTTCGTCATCCGTCAAGAGCACGCCGCCTTCGCCCGCCGGAACCAGCTTGTCACCCTGCATACTGAAGACAGAGACATCCCCAAACCGGCCGCACGGAATGCCTTCGGCTGACGCGCCGTGAGCATGGGAAGCGTCTTCCACGATTTTGAGGCCGTGGAGTGCCGCGAGACGCTGGATTTCTTCCACCTTGCAGGGTAGCCCCCAAAGGTGAACGATGACGATGGCCCGCGTTCTGGGCGTAATGCGCCGGGCGGCGTCGGCGGGATCGATGCCCAACGTGTCCTGTTCACTCTCACAAAAAACGGGCACCAATCCGCACCAGAGCATCGGCAGGGCGGAAGCCCAGAACGTCGCAGAGGGAACCAGCACTTCGTCGCCGGGTGAAAGCCCGATTGCGTGAAATGCGGCCAGGAGCGCCGCCGTTCCGTTGCAATGCGCCAGCGCGAACTGACGCCCGGTGAATTGGCAAAAATCCTTTTCCAGTTCCCGGATGACTGGATGAGTGCTTACATTGCCATCCCGCAGGATTTGGAGCACAGCCGCTTCTTCCGTCTGCGAAAAGAGCGGCCACTGTAAAAAAGGTTCTTGTGGGATCGTGACGACGGGGTGGATTGGAGTCTTCATAGCGTGGTTAAAAGAGAGTCAAAGGTTTCACGGACTTGTTGCTCGTAAGCTTCCACTATCGTTTCCGCCTCCATCAACTCCGGTGTGAACGCTTCGGCCAGTTTTTTGAGGGATTCACGCCCGGAACCATTCCGGTCAAGCCCCATCCGGGGCGTCCATTGGGCAATGGGCGTGCGACGGCGCAAGTAGTCCTCCAGCGTCGCACAAAATTCGTGATCGCGAGCCCATGACGCAGTGATTACATCGTGTTGAAGCTGCGCGTGGGGCTCCATTTGAGGCGGATGGGTAAACGCCGTTGGCGTGGGAAACCGGGCAGGCATCCAACGTCCAACGAGCTTGGTCACTTGGTTTGCAACCTTGAAGCTGGAAGTGAATTTGCCGCCATAGATCGCAATGGTCCGCTTTTCTTTGTTGGTAACAATGCGATGATGACGGGAGAGTTTGAGCGGGTAGACATCGCGGGAATCATCCCGCGCCGCCGCCAGGGGACGAATACCGCAACGGATGGAAATCACGTCCTGCGGACCGACTTTTTCGGGTAGCGATTGGTTGGCGCTCGTCAGTAAAAAACGGATGTCCTCGCGGTTGGGCGTCAATCCGCTTTCCAAATCCCGAATCGCTGTTTCCGTCGGCCCCCACATCATCACGGGCCCCCACGGCACATGCGTCAACACATCATCCGCGCCCGGCATAGGGTAAATGTACGCATCGGTTTGCCCGTCGCGCCGGGGGAAGGTGATGTAGACGCCTTTGCTGAATACATGTTTCCAGGGTGATTCGACGGCCAGCAGGCGGTTTATCTCATCCGCCCAAACTCCGGCGGCGTTGACGATGATCCGGGCTTTGACCTCATGTTCCTGCCTGGTCAATTCATCGCGCAAGCGCGCCGTCCAGCAGTGTTGATCCCGGACAAATTCGGCGGCGACCAGACGGCAATGGTTCATGGGGATACCGTGCTCCGAATGGAATGCCCGGATTTGTTCGATCACAAAACGGCTGTCGGAGTGCCGCAACATCCCTTCCTGATATCCGAGAGCCGTCCCCATCGTGGGACGCTTCAAGGCGAACTCTCCCAAAAGCCAGTAGAGATACAGGCCCATCAATATTGGAATTCTTCGGATGACGGAAGGAACGGGGTAGCGCAGATTCAGAACGGAAATCACATCGTGGAAATCCCGCATCAACTCTTTTCGCGCTTTGCAAAATTGAATAACTGCCGGCAAATCAAGGTTTTTCAGGTAGAGCAATCCGCCCCAAATGAGCATGCCGGAGGCCTGGCTGCTTCCGGAAGAAAAATCCCCCTTGTCAACCAGCGACACGCGATAACCCAGCCCGCAAAGCTGACGGTATAACGATGCCCCGGTGATACCGCCTCCCACGACCAGCACATCGAGAGGTTCGCCATTTATGAGGTTTTGAAATCCGTATGATCGTCCCATTATGCGGAACATCATACAAGGAACGAGGCCGTCTGTAACCCGAAGAACGGGTCTGCTTCCGCCTTCACAAGATGTCGGCGTTTTTGTGGTCGATTGGGTGTTGGGATTCGCTTCGCTCATTCCAACCTACGTGGACTGGAAACGTGGCGCTTGGAGCCCAGATGGACGCTAATGAACAGCCATGCAAAGGCGTGTTTTGTGATTGAGATACGCAGAATGTCAATGTACGATAAAACCGTGTTTAATGATCGGTGCGGTGCAGCGACATGACTCTGTTTGATGCTCTTGGTTTTCGATGGGACAGGCTGGCTGTTCCAGCCTCCGTCCCGTCTTACTCTGTTGAACGGGTCTGTTTCCGCTTCCACAAGATGCTGCCGGAGTTCGTCTGGGATGCTTCGGTGCTGGAAGGAAACCCATTCACCTTTCCCGAGGTCAAGACCTTGCTGGATGGCGTCACCGTTGGTGGACGCAAAATTTCCGACCAGGAGCAAATCCTGAATCTGGCCGAAAGCTCCAGGCGGCTACTGACGATGGTCAGGAGCGGTCAATTTGAGCTTTCCAAGCCGATATTCACGGAACTGAACGGCATCGTTGTCCGCAAGGAAGCCTTGGAATGGGGCATGTTCCGTGGTGAAGGGCAAGAGAAGAATTACACCCCGGACGTGGGGCTTGGCGAGCATGGGCGCCATACCCCGCTACCGACCATGCCCGATGCGCCGGAACTGAACAGGGTGTTCCGCGATGGTGTGGCTGCGCTGCAAGAATGCGAGCCATTCGAGCGGGCCGCAACCTTTTTCCTGTTCGGTGCATTGCAGCAGTTCTTTTTTGACGGCAACAAGCGCACATCGCGCTTCATGATGAACGGCATCCTCATGTCCCACGGGATCGACGCCATTAGTGTGCCTGCCGCCAAGGCGCAGGAATTCAACGAAAAGATGGTGCACTTTTATCTCTCCAGGGATGCGACCGAAATGATGGCCTTTCTCGTGGGTTGTCACCCGGAGGCAGAGGCGATCCTTTCGCCAACGCCGACAGCGAGTCGCTGAACAGCCTGGTTCGTGTCGTGAATCGGTTGGGTGTTGGGATTCGCTTCGCTCATCCCAACCTACGTGGACTTAACAAGGGAATGACGGGGAAACGTCGAACATGCACGGTTCTGTAGGGGCGAATAACTATTCGCCCTTACCGCAGCATTGTCGATGGGCGAATAGTTATTCGCCCCTACAAAATGCGTCATTTCCTTGTTAAGCGTAGAACGACGGGAGGGGTTTTGCAGAGACTCAAAGCAAAGGGGGCTTGCGCCCCCTTTAACCCTTGCGGGAAAAATATCAGATGACCGGTTACAGGCTCTTGTTGCGACGACGGGCTACGGCTCCGATCATTGCGAGGCCGGCCAGCATCATGGCGTAGGTTTCCGGTTCGGGGATGGCGGTGATCTGGTATTCGGCCCGAACCGAGGCGGAAAGTCCTGCCGCATTGTCATCGTTCAAATACCCCGGGGGGTAACCTTTACCGAAAGCGAGGCTATTGTTGTTGTGGGTAATGAACTCGATCGTGTTCGACCCGTTGATGTTCCAGTCGATGCCACTTGCCAGGAGGGTGGCATAGTCCAAAAAGAGGCTGGTATGGTTCAACGTCCATCCTGGATGATTGGGATTCTCGGCGGTAAAGCCGCTGTATTGGATTCCGTTGATGATGATGGCATGTAGATGGTCATCGGTGGCGTAACTGATAGAAAGTCCGTCAAACGATAGGGTCTGGGCATTGCCGAGCACACTGCTGAAATCGTCGAAGACGGTTGTCACGTAGGAATAATAGCCGTTTGGGCCGACCCCTCCGTTATGGGCGCTTATCCAGGGATGCTTTGTTTCCCACCCGAGGTCGCCGGCGCGGCCCTCTGAAATGCTGTATACCTGTTTATATTCCGCGTCGTTGAGAATTCCGTTGGTATAGGATCTCTCGGCGGCCCAATTGAAGGTTTCGTTCGACGTACAACCCCAGGCACTGCAATCGTAATTCAGCCCGCCCAGATATTTCACCATCCACCCGTCGGCACTCGCGGTGTTGCGCAGTTCGCCGGGAGTTAGCCCTTCAGCGAGATCGGCATGAGCCGATGGGGCTGCGACTGCGACACCCAATGTCAGAAGCGAAATGGTAAAAAGCCTGGACATGATTGAATCTCCTTAATATGGCAACAACTCAATAACGGAACTATATGAGAGACAAGCAAAAATTGCGCCTAATCTGCATGTTATTGATTATTCAGAAGGAACAAATATCGAAAAATAAAAGTGTAAAAAGTCACGACTCTGGTAAAAATACTGAAAAAACAATAACGTATGAACAAAATATTTATTGGATCGCTCTGATTTCGCCGGGCCGTGATTTCACGAATGTCCGGAGGTTTCCTGGCCGTGTGATTGAGGATGAAAGCGCATGACGGCGCGACCATCGGGGTGCGACTGCGTGCTTGCGGGTTTCCAGGCATGGCCCTGGATGATTTCGGCCGTTACCGGAAGGCTGCCGTTGCGGCGAAGTTGTTCGTAACGTGCGCGGGATTGTTCCCAGGCAGTGCGGCCACACAGGTTGCGCGGGCGGGTGAGGGCGGCGTTGTTGGCGGCGTTGGCGCGCAGGTCGGCGAAAAGTTTATCGAGGCTGTCGTAGGTGAGCGTGGTCATCTCCATGTCCATCACGGGATCGGAGAAACCCGCAGCGATGAGGGCATCGCCCAGGTCGTGCATGTCGATGAAGCGGTGCACGCGCTCGCCCCTGTGCGTGGGAAGGATTTCGCGCAGTTCCTGCAAGGTGTCCGGCCCGAAGCTGGAAAACATGACAAGCCCGCCCGTTTCGACGACCCGGCACATTTCGCGGAACACGGGTAAGGGTTCGTCGATGAAGGGCAGCATCAGGTTGGCCCAGATCAGGGAGACGGAACCGTCCGCGAGAGGGAGTTGTGTGGCATTTGCGGCGGCAAGACCGAGGGGCGGAACTCTTTTGCCGAACAGGCGGCGCAAGGGGCTTGAGGTCGGGGCAAGTCGCGCATGCGCGCGGGCGAGGTGGGGTTCGGCCAAATCCAGTCCGATGCGCACGGCATCGGGGTATCGCTCTCCGAGACGCGCGAGGTCGTGGCCCGCGCCGCAACCCAGGTCGAGAATACGGCGAGGAGCGATGCGGATGAGGTCGAGCCGTTCATCCATGCGGCGAGCGATTTCACGGGCGAGAAAATCGGAGCCGGTTTCATCGCCCTGCACGCCAGCCTGCCGGAGCCGTCGGCGTAGCAGGGCGTGATCGAGGCGGAAGTCCTGGGGCGTGTCCACGCGCCGTACCTGAACGGCCCGGTCAGATAGAGATGAGGCCGAGACGGGCGAAAAGGCGCACGTCGCCGTCGGTATCGGCATTGCCGGTGGTCAGAAGCCGTTCGCCGTAGAAGATGGAATTGGCTCCGGCCATGAAACACAGCGCCTGTAATTCGTCACTCATCTGTTCGCGGCCCGCCGAGAGGCGCACGAAGCTTGCGGGCATGGTGATGCGCGCCACGGCGACGGTGCGGACGAAATCGAAGGGGTCGATAGCTTCGGCATCGGCGAGCGGCGTGCCGGGAAAAGCGATGAGTTTATTGATGGGCACGGATTCCGGCGGCGGTTCCATGTTGGCAAGCTGGGCGATGAGGCCCGCGCGGCCCGTTTGCCCTTCACCCATGCCGACGATGCCGCCGGAGCAGACGTTGATCCCGGCTTCGCGCACTTTTTCGATGGTGTCGAGCCGGTCTTGCAGCGTGTGGGTAGTGACGACTTCGCCGTAGTACTCGGGCGCGGTGTCGATGTTGTGGTTGTAGTAATCAAGCCCGGCTTCGGCAAGCCGTCTGGCCTGTTCCGCATCCAGCATGCCGAGGGTGACGCAGGTCTCCAGTCCGAGCTTTTTGATTTCGCTCACCATTTCGATGACGGCGGCAAGGTCTTTTTCCTTCGGGTTGCGCCAGGCTGCGCCCATGCAAAAACGGGAGGAACCACCCTCCCTGGCGGCGCGGGCGTGTTCCAGCACTTTATCGAGCGGCATCAGGGATTCGCGCGCGAGTTCGGTGCTGTGATGCGCGGATTGCGAGCAGTAGCCGCAGTTCTCGGAACAGCCGCCGGTTTTGATCGAGAGAAGGGTCGAGCGTTGCACTTCGCCTGCCTTGAAATGGGCGCGATGCACTTCCTGCGCGCGAAACATCAGATCGAGGAAAGGCAGCGCGAACAGGGCTTCGATGTCGGCAATTTTCCAGCGGCCTTCGGCAGACTCCTTCGGGGCAGGGCGGGGTGTCTTGCCGGAGAATGTAAGGGGTGATTCACTTGTCATGATTCGTGATTTGTTTTCTAATGGGGAAGCTGCAATTCTCGTTCAGCGGGCAAAACCAAGTCAAATCAGGGACAACCCTTTTTATTCTCCGGTGATGAATGATTCCTGAAGCGTTCGGAAAAATCTCGGGCGGGATGCGCTGGGGTCGGCATTCGTTGACGTCACTTCTCGATACGTTGATACCGGCGGATTGTTGCCTGTGCGGGATTCCTGCCAGGAGCGGTGGCGTGCCTGTGTGCGATGGCTGTGCGGGCGAGTTGCCGCGTCATGACATGCCTGCGTGTCCGTGTTGTGCATTGCCCACGCCGGAGGGGCAAATTTGCGGGCGTTGTCTGCGCGACCTTCCTGCTTTTGACAGCACGAGTGCGTTGTACAGCTACATTTTTCCGGCGGATGTGCTGGTGCGTGCGTTCAAATATCGTCATCGCCTGTCGCTGTCCCGGTTCTTTGTCGGGGCGGTTCCGGTTCTGCCGGAGGCCGATGTAATCATTCCCATGCCGCTGCATCCGCGACGTTTGTCGGAACGCGGTTTCAATCAGGCATTAGAAATCGCCCGCCCGCTGGCTCGCGCAGCCGGTCTGCCGCTGGAGCAGGGGGGCGTTGTGCGCAGGCGCCATACGCCGCCGCAGGCCGGACTGGATCGAGAGGACAGGCTTGCCAATCTGCGCGGTGCGTTTGTCTGTCGCCGCAGATTCGATGGCCTGCGCGTGATGGTGATCGACGATGTGATGACCACAGGCGCTTCACTCGATGCGCTCGCCCGTTGCCTCAAGGCAGCCGGGGCGGTGGCGGTACATAATTTTGTCCTTGCGCG
>JAITMK010000121.1 GCA_031277415.1 Azoarcus sp. | reverse complement strand
TACTTTGAACGTCACGAACCGTCCCATCCCGCCCCGCTGTTGATCCGGCGCATCGAGCGGCTTTGCGGTTCGGATTTTCTGGCTATCATTCAGGAATTGATGCCTGAAGCTGCGAATATTGTTCGCCAGCTTACGGGCGAAAAACAGTCATAGGCGTAATAGACGCAATGTTTCAACAGGATTTGCCGCAAGACCGATTGTTTTCTCTTTACTGGTTCGGCGCTGCCGCACCAATCAACTTCAAAAGGAGTTTTTATGTCTAATGGTAAAAGCGGACAGAAATTCATTGCCCGCAACCGCGCTCCTCGCGTACAGATCGAATACGATGTCGAATTATACGGTTCGGAAAAAAAGATCCAGCTTCCGTTCGTAATGGGCGTCATGAGTGACCTGTCCGGAAAGCCGAAGGAAAAACTGCCGCCGGTAATGGACCGGAAATTTCTCGAAATCGACATCGACAATTTCGATGACCGCTTGAAGGCCATCAAACCAAGAGTGGCCTTCACTGTCGCCAACACGTTGACGGGCGAAGGAGACATTGCTGTCGATATCACCTTCAACAGCATGGACGATTTCAAACCGGGTGCAATTGCCCAGAATGTCGAACCGTTGCGCGAACTCTTTCAGGCACGCACCGAATTGAACAACCTGTTGTCCTACATGGACGGCAAGGTCGGTGCCGAAGACCTGCTTGGCGAAGTGTTGCAGGACCCGACACTACTCAAGTCCCTTGCCAATGCCCCAGCCAGCAAACCCGCTCCCGCCGCCGAGAAAGGCGATGACAACAAGGAAGACTGACAGCCATGCCCGCCACCAAAACTCCCGCTTCAGCGGCACCGGCAGCCGCCACGTCCTTTGCCGAACAAACCGATTTCATGGCTTTGCTCGAAAAGGAGTTCAAGCCTAAATCGGACGAACAGCGTTCCGCCGTGGAAGCGGCGGTACGAACGCTCGCGCAGCAAGCCGTCGCTTCTGCTGTCACCCTGTCGGGTGACGCCTACCGCACCATCGAAGCAATCATTGCAGAAATCGACCACAAGATGGCCGAACAGATCGACCAGATTCTTCATCATGAAGACTTCCAGAAGCTCGAATCGGCATGGCGGGGTCTGCACTACCTCGTCAACAACACCGAAACGGATGAGATGCTCAAAATCCGTTTCATGAATATCTCCAAAAAAGACCTGCACAATACCCTGAGACGTCACAAAGGCGTCGGTTGGGATCAAAGCCCGATCTTCCGGCGCATTTACGAAGAGGAATACGGCCAGCTTGGCGGCGTGCCCTATGGCTGTCTGGTCGGCGATTACTATTTTGATCACTCCGCACCGGACGTCGAGATGCTTGGAGAAATGGCGAAAATAGGCAGTGCCGCACACTGTCCTTTCATCGCCGGCGGCGAACCTGCCGTGATGCAAATGAAATCCTGGCAGGAACTTGCCAACCCGCGTGACTTGACCAAAATTTTCGAAAACACGGAATACGCTGCGTGGCGCAGCCTGCGCGAATCGGATGACTCGCGCTATATCGGATTGGCCATGCCGCGCTTCCTTGGCCGCATGCCCTACGGCATCAAAACCAATCCGGTCGACGAATTCAATTTCGAGGAAGACACCGGCGGTTCGGACCATCAGCGTTACCTCTGGATCAACGCCGCTTACGCCATGGCGACAAACATCAACCGCAGCTACAAGATGTACGGTTGGGCGACGTCGATTCGCGGCGTCGAATCCGGCGGGTCGGTCGAAGGTCTGCCCTGCCATGTCTTCCCGACCGACGATGGCGGCGTAGATATGAAATGCCCAACCGAAATCGCCATTTCAGACCGCCGTGAAGCCGAATTGGCCAAAAACGGGTTTATGCCGCTGATTCACCGCAAGCACACCGATTCCGCCGCATTCATCGGGGCTCAAAGCCTGCAAAAGCCCTTTGAATATCACGATCCGGACGCTACGGCCAACGCCAATCTGTCCGCGCGGCTTCCCTATCTGTTTGCCTGCTGCCGCTTTGCCCACTACCTCAAATGCATCGTGCGCGACAAGATCGGTTCTTTCAAGGAACGCGAGGACGTCGAGCGCTGGCTCAACAAATGGATCGTAAATTACGTCGATGGCGATCCGCGCAATTCGAGCCAGGAAATCAAGGCCCGCAAACCCCTGGCGGCTGCCGAGGTCGTTGTCGAGGACATCGAGGGAGATCCGGGCAGATACAGCGCCAAGTTCTTCCTGCGACCACATTATCAGCTTGAAGGGCTGACGATGAGCCTGCGTCTGGTTTCCAAATTACCGTCCGTCAAGGCTGCCGGCACGTAACGCGCATTATCTGTCAGGCAAAACCGCGCCGTACTTCTGGTACGGCGCGGTTTTTTTATCTGTCGTTTGTGTCGACCCTGAATTTCCCTATCGCGGTACGCATGGCCCGCGCCAGTTGCTCGATATTCTGTGCCGATGCGGAAGAATTTCGCGCGGCGGCACTGTTTTCCTCCGCCGCCTGAGCAACGCGCTCGACCTGCTGCGCAATCGCCTGGCTGGTGGTGCCCTGCTCGGCCAGGATCATGGTAATGTCATTGACATGTGTCTCTACTTGCTGGGTGCCTTGCTGAATACTGGTTATCGCTTCTCCAGCTTCATCGGCCAGGGTCACGCCGGTTTCGACCCGCTTGGCAGCACTGCTCATCGCGCCGACCGCTGACTGTGAACTGCTCTGGATAGCGGCGATCATCGTGCCGATCTCGCCGGTAGCGCTCGTAGTGCGTTCAGCGAGTTTCCTCACCTCATCGGCAACGACAGCAAAGCCGCGCCCCTGCTCGCCCGCGCGCGCCGCTTCGATGGCCGCATTCAGTGCCAGCAGATTGGTCTGATCGGCGACATCCTTGATCACCTGCACGATGCCGGAAATCTTTTCGGACTGCTGCCCCAGTTCGGAAATGGTTTCGGAAGACTTTTTCACCGATTCGGCAACAGTATGCATTTCGTCGACAGTCCGGCGGATAACATCACTGCCCTGTTGCGAAAGTTTTCCGGCGTTCTGCGTGATTTCAGAGGTTTCTTGTGCGTTCTGGCTGATGTGAGTGACACTGACGGTCATCTCCTCGACTGCGGCAGCCATCGCCGAGGAAGATTCGCTGGTCATCTCGGAACTTGCGGCAACTTGCTGCGCGGTAGTAGAGAGCTCGGTTGCGGCTGCGTCAAGTTGAGCCGTATCCTTAAAAACCTCGCTCAGTGCCATTCGCAAACTCTCCAGCAAGTGATTGAACGAGGCTGCGGTTTGCCCAACCTCATCGGAGCCGGAAACTTCCACGCGCCGGGTGAAATCGCCGCTGTGCTCGATCTCAACCATCGTCGTCTGCAAACTCGACAACGGAGTAACGATGGAACGGATAATCTTCCAGGCAATAAAAGCGCCGAACAGCAAACCGCCAATAAACGCTATCAGCATGTTCAGGCGTGACGTTTCATAGACCTCTCTCGAATGCTTGAAATTCTCCTCGGCGAGTTTTCCATTCACGTCGATCAACTCGCGGGCAATCTTTTCAGCAGGCACCCCCAGTGTGCGGAATCCCCCAATAAACCGTGCATGGACTTCGTGGGAAAAATCTCCGCCGCGCAGCGAAGTGATGCTGGGACGGATGACCTCCCCAATAAACCGGGCCTAGGTTTCATTGAACTGGGAAAGCAACACCTTCTCTTCCTCCGCCAGGGGAGTCGAAGCATAGATGCCCCACGCTTCGTCGATCTCCTTGAGCAACCGCTCGGCCTGATCCAGGTGACCTGTCATCGTGTGATCGGCGTGGAGTTTGCTGAGTTCCGAGGAAGGGTCATGCTGCAAGGCGCGGAAAATATCAAGTCCTACGACGCCGATACCACTGACGACCCTGCCGAGTTGCGTCAACGCAAGGGCTCTTTCGTTGTACATACTGTCCACGTTGTCCGTGATTTTTCCCATGCCATATACACCGAACAACACGACGATGGCGGTGATGATGGAGGCAAATGCGGTAAGGAAAAAGAGCCTGTTTCCAACCTTGAAGTTACTGAACATGATTGAAATTCTCCTGTGGAAATGCAACCTCAGCATGCTGCTTGTTCTACTGCCTTGTGGTTTTCTTCTCTATGGGAAGCAGGTGAGTTACATTGACTTCAAGTTGAAAATTTTGTAATGGAAAAATGCACATCCTTATTAAGATTTTTGCGTACAGTGCCAATTAATTGACATGGATGCCGCTGCTAATAAATGACGGAAAAATGCCGCCCCAAAAATTACAGCGGTACGCGCACGAAAAAACCGCTTTCTTGCCGCTTTTGAGTAACAACTCGCAAAAAACCCGGCTGTTGACAAACTCCTGATGAAAAACAGCATCTTGCCGCGCTGAAACCGCTGTCAACCTGATACGATGCGTACCGTCAGTTTTGCTTTCACCACGACGCCCCTGCATGCAGCTTTACGCCCTCGGCCTGAATCATCACACCGCTCCGCTCGCTATCCGCGAGCGGGTTGCTTTCGAGCCGGGATGCCTTGGCCGCGCCCTGCACGAATTGTCGGGTGCCGTGCGCGAAGCCGCCATTCTCTCCACCTGTAACCGCACCGAACTCTACTTTTCAGGCAAAGAACCTCAATACGTTGCAGACTGGCTTGCGCGTTTCCATAGCCTGCCCCTCGGCGAGATTTCCCCTTATCTCTACTCTCACCCGGAGCGCGAGGCCGTGCGCCACGTATTCCGCGTCGCAAGCGGGCTGGACTCGATGGTGCTGGGCGAACCGCAAATCCTCGGCCAGGTGAAAGATGCCGCAAGACAGGCCAAAGAAGCGGGCACGCTCGGCGTGCTCCTGCACAGGCTTTTCCAGAATACTTTCTCGGTAGCCAAGGAAGTGCGCTCCACCACCGCAATCGGCGCGAACATCGTTTCGATGGCCGCTGCCGCCGTGCGTCTGGCAGAACGGATTTTCGGGAGAATCAACGACCTACAGGTTCTTTTCATCGGCGCGGGTGAAATGATCGAACTGTGCGCGGCCCATTTTGCCGGGGGCAACCCGCGCGCAATTGCCATTGCCAATCGCACCGAAGAACGGGCGCAGGTGCTGGCCGGACGCTTCAACGGCCGAACCATGAAAATCGCGGCTATCGCCGACGCCTTGCCGGAATTCGATGTCGTCGTTTCCTGCACCGCCTCGCCGTTGCCCATCGTCGGACTTGGCATGGCCGAACGCGCAATCAAGGCACGGCGGCACCGGCCAATCGTCATGGTCGACCTCGCCGTACCGCGCGACGTTGAAGCCGAAGTCGGCAAACTCGACGACGTATTCCTCTACACCGTCGACGATCTCGCCCAACTCGTTGAAACCGGTCTGGAATCGCGCCAACAAGCCGTCGTCGAAGCCGAAGGCATCATCGATGCGCGTGTCGACGGTTTCCTGCACTGGGTACAGGTGCGCGACGCCGTTCCCGTGATACGCACCCTGCGGCAACATGCCGAATTCGTGCGCGAAGCCGAACTGGAACGTGCGCTCAAACTGCTCGCGCGTAGTGGCGACCCCGCCAAGGCGCTCGAAGCCCTCTCGCACGGCATCACCAACAAGCTGATGCACGGGCCGACGTCTTATCTCAGTCACGCCGAAGGCGAACATCACGCAGAAACCGGAGAACTCATTCGCCGCCTTTTCGATCTGCCCGATTCGTGAGCAGTGGAAAGCAAAAATGAAACAAAGCATCCGCAACAGGCTTGATCGCCTCCTTGACCGCCTCGGCGAACTCGACCGTGAACTGGGCGAAGCCGATACTGCGCGCGATATGAATCGCTTCCGCGAACTCTCGCGCGAACGTGCCGAAATCGAACCCATCACCGTCCTCGTCCGCGCCTTGCAGCAAGCCGAAGCCGATTGCGCCACCGCCCGCGAGCTTCTCGACGACCCCGAAATGCGCGAACTCGGCGAAGCCGAACTGGCCGAAGGCCAGCGCCGCTGCGCCGAACTCGAAGACGCCCTGCAACGCGCCCTCCTGCCCCGCGACCCCAACGATGGACGCAACATCTTCCTTGAAATCCGCGCAGGAACGGGCGGAGAAGAAGCCGCCCTCTTCGCCGCCGATCTGCTGCGTCTCTACACCCGTCACGCCGAACGTCAGCGCTGGAAAGTCGAAATCATCTCTACCAACGAGTCCGGCCTTGGCGGCTACCGTGAAGTCATCACCCGGATCATTGGCACGGGGGCCTGGTCACGCCTCAAGTTCGAATCCGGCGGGCACCGTGTGCAACGCATCCCCACCACCGAAACACAGGGGCGTATTCACACCTCTGCCTGCACGGTGGCCGTCATGCCCGAAGCCGACGAGCTCGAAGCCCTCCAGATCAACCTCGCCGACCTGCGCATCGACACCTTTCGCGCTTCCGGCGCAGGCGGGCAACACATCAATAAAACCGACTCCGCCGTGCGCATCACTCACCTGCCCACCGGCCTTGTCGTCGAATGTCAGGCCGAACGCAGCCAGCACAGCAACAAAGCCCGCGCAATGGCCGTACTCGCCGCACGGCTGAACGACGCGAGAGAAAAAGAGCGTGAAGCGCATGAAGCCTCCACCCGGCGCGGCCTCATCGGCAGCGGTGATCGTTCCGAACGCATCCGCACCTATAATTTTCCGCAAGGCAGAGTGACGGATCACCGCATCAATCTCACCCTCTACCGTCTCGACACCATCATGGACGGCGAACTCGATGAAATCATCGACGCCCTTACTCTCGAACACCAGGCCGAACAACTGACCGCGCTGACCGAAGAACCATGAACGCGCCGTCAACGGAAATCAGCATTGGCGAAGCATTGGCCTGGGCGCGCAAACACATTGCGCCGCGCGATGCCCGCCTGCTCCTGTGCCACATCTGCCGCACTTCCACAGCCCATCTCGCCGCCTGGCCGGAGGAACCCCTGTCCGCTGCTCAATGGAAGGTTTTCCAGCATATCGTTGATCGCCGCATCACGGGCGAACCCATTGCCTACCTCACCGGCGAACGCGAATTCTATGGACGAACCTTCTTCGTCAACGCCTCTGTTCTCATTCCCCGCCCGGAAACCGAATTACTCATCGAACTGGCCATCGCTCACTTTGCCGCCGTTCCCCATCCCAGGGTACTCGACCTCGGAACCGGCTCCGGCGTTCTTGCCATCACGCTTGCGCTCGAACTCGATCACCCCGAAATCACCGCCATCGACGCCTCCCGCGACGCCCTGGCCGTGGCCGCCGCCAATGCCTTGCGGTACGGCGTGGACGTATCCTTTCTCTGGAGCGACTGGTACGCCCTGCTCAAACACGAGGAGCGTTTTCACCTCATCGTTTCCAACCCCCCCTACGTCATCGAAGACGACCCCCATCTCACCCAGGGCGACCTGCGCTTCGAGCCGCTGACCGCGCTTGCTTCGGGTCAGGACGGACTGCACGCCCTCACCGCCATCATCGCGGACGCAAGCCGCCACCTCGAAAACGGCGGCTGGCTCTTTCTGGAGCACGGCTACAACCATGCCGCTGCCGTGCAGAAACTCCTGGCCGATGCGGGCTTCGACCACATTGCCTCGTGGAAGGACCTCGCCGGTATCGAGCGTGTCACCGCTGGCCGCTGGAAGGAATAAACCCGCCCGGATTGCCAGAAAATCCGAGTCCGGGTATAGTGCGCCTCCTTGCCGGTATAGCTCAGTTGGTAGAGCAGCGCATTCGTAATGCGAAGGTCGACAGTTCGAGTCCGTCTACCGGCACCAGCAAAAACAATGGGTTGCAAGGATTTGTCCCTGCAACCCATTTTGTTTTGTGTAATTCCTGTGTAATCGTGCCAAAAAACCGGCTTGTAGGGGCGGGCCTTGTGCCCGCCCATGCGCCAATGGGTCAACTGAAACAGGGCAACCACAAGGGGTACCCCTACACCCGGCAATTGGGATGGGTTATGGAGTGAAATTACGCACTGGCAGCCGATGCGAGCGCCTTTGTCGCCCACTGGTTCAAACTCTCCCCTGATGCTTTAGCGGCTGAAAGGGCTGCGCAATGCACGGCAGGCGGAACACGAAGCATCAGCCGCCCACTGGCGGATTTTTCCGGCTTTTTCCCTGTTTCAGCGCAATCGGCAAGGTAGTCGTCTATATCCTCATGGAATACGCGCACCAAACCCGCGACGGTATCCGCGTCAAAAGTAATGATGGTACTTGGAAGGCGCACGGTGCCAAAAAAGACTCCGCCATCTTCATCAAAGCCGACCTGTGCCGTATAGCCTTTGTAGGTCATGGTATTCATTGCGTCACCCCTATTTTGAGCAGAAATTCCCGAAACACCTCCACTTGGTACTTTTTTGCCTGCCGCGCAGGGTGTGGACGGTGGCAGCGGAAGTCCTGATCCTTCACAACAAACTTAATCCGCGAGCCTTCCCGTTCGACGACCTTGCCGTCCAGCGCCAAGACAAGTGCCTCAATATCGGAAAAAGCAATATCGGAACGTGTAGGCGTCTCAAAGATGGAGGAAAGGGTTTTTCTGTGCTTCGAGTTCATGCTCGAATAATAGCAAAGTGCTTGCAAAGTGCAAGCATATAAAAGCAAGAAAACGAGAAAATCCCCTCGCTGCCCTTTGCGTGGATTTGTCCCCGCCACCAAGCATCACGATAAGCACGTCACCCCGACGTGTGTAGTACATACGCCAGTCGGGGCCAAAGAATTCGCGCATCTCCCACACGTTTTCACTTACTTTTGCGCAACCTCCTCCAGGGCGGCCTGTGCGTCTCCATGCCCCTGTTCTGCCGCTCTCCGAAACCACTTTACGGCTTCTGCATCATCCTGAGCAACACCTCTACCGGTTGCGTACATCATGCCAAGGTTAAATTGCCCGTCCGCATTCCCCTGTTCCGCTGCCTTGCGATACCATTCCACGGCTTCTGCATCATCCTGGGTAATGCCTTTGCCGGTCGCGTACATCCAGCCAAGGCCATTTTGTCCGGGCGCGTGTCCCTGCTCTGCTGCCTTGCGGTACCACCTCATGGCCTCTGCACTATCCTGGGTGACACCTCTACCGGTTGCGTACATCAAACCGAGGTTAGATTGTCCACACTCATTTTCCTGTTCTGCCGCCTTGCGGTACCACTTCACGGCTTCCGCATCATCCTGGGCAACACTCTTACCTTCGGCGTACATCGCACCAAGGTTATTTTGCCCCCACGCATTTCCCTGTTCCGCTGCCTTGCGGTACCACTTCGCGGCTTCCGCATCATCCTGAGTAACGCCTCTACCGGTTGCGTAGCTCTTACCGAGGCTATTTTGCCCATCCGCGTGCCCCTGTTCTGCTGCCTTGCGGTACCACTTCACGGCTTCTATGTCACTTTGCTTAACTCCATAGCCTTCGTCATACATCCACCCAAGGAGATATTGCCCATCCGCGTATCCCTGCTTCGCCACCTTCCTGAACCACTTCACGGCTTCTGCGTCACTTTGCTTAACGCCATGGCCTTTGACATACATCCACCCAAGGAAATATTGCGTGTAGGCATCCCCCTGTTTTGCCGTATCCATAATCCAACGCGCGGCTTCAGTGTTTCCTCGCGCCGCCGCTTTTTGGAGTTGCCTGAGGGCGTCTTTGTAATTCTGCAACTTCCCAAAATGAAAGTCCTTTGAGATCTTCAGATTTTTTTCCGCCTCCGCAATCTCTTTCCTGGCTGCTATTTGGAAGTACTTCTCCGCTTCTGCTTTGTTTTTGGTGACGCCACGGCCTTGGGCGTACATCATTCCGAGGTTGTTGTGTGCTTCATAATAGGTATTGCTGTATTTCCAATAGCCTGCGCTGTATTGGTCTCCTTTTTCTGTCACCTTTCTGAACCATTTCACGGCCTCCGTTTCATCTTTCGCAACCCCCCGGCCTTCGGCATACATCTCCCCAAGAATGTTTTGTGCCGCACTACTCCCTTGCTCTGCCGCTACCCTGAACCACTTTGCCGCCTCCGTCTCATCCTTTTCAACTCCCTTGCGGCCTTCAGCATAAATCTCTCCAAGCTTGAATGCACCCCTTTGCTCCGCTACCTTTTTGTACCACTTCACGGACTCTGCCGCATCCTTCCATTCGTAATACTCTCCAAGCTCGTATTGCGCCTCCATACTCCCCGCGTCTGCCGCTTTTTTCAGCCACTTCACCGCCTCGTTTTCGTCGCTATTGCGATATCTCTCCGCCAGTACGAGTTGCGCCTCTATATGCCCTGCCTCCGCCGCCTTCCTCATCCACTTGAGCGATTCCGCCGCGTCCTCCTCCTTAACGATATTGCCACGGCGGTATTCGATGGCTAAATCGAATTGCGCTTGGGCATACCCGCCTTCCGCTGCCTTTCGGAGCCACATGAGAAACTCGTTTCTGTCCTCCCCGCTATAAGTATTTTTCAAGACTTGCCATACCTGATATTGGATTGCCGCATCCCCTTGCTCCGCCGCCCTGTGCAGCCACTTTGACGCATCCGCTTTGTTCTGACGTTCATGTCGCTCGACGCCGCGAGCTTCGTTGTGCATCAGCCCCAACTGATATTGCGCTTTCGCATACCCCTGTTTCGCCGCTCTTTCAAACCATTTGACGGCCTTGGCATCATGAACGCCCAGCCGCCCTTCGTAGAGCATGCCCAGTTGATACTGCGCTTCGGCGTTTCCTTGCCTGGCGGATTTCATGCTCGCTTGCAGAGCCTCGCCAAAGTTCCGAGGTATCCCAAACTCTTCTTTGTAGGCCGCTTCAAAATGGTTTTGCGCCTCAGCATGCCCTGCCTCCGCCGCTTCTTGAAGCCAAATGAGCGCCACACGCTCGTCTTTGGGGACGCCGTCGCTTCCTGAGTGATTGCGGCCTTCCAAATGCATGAGCCCAAGGCGAAACTGCGCTTCGACATGTCCTTGCTCGGCTGCGTCGCGGTAGTGTCCGGCGGCGACTTTCTGGTACCACTGAGTGAGCCTCTCTTCGGAGGCTTGGTAGTATGCATTGGGTTTACCGCCGCGCATCTCTTCGTAGAGTTGCGCTAAATAAAACTGCGCCTCTGCATGGCGCGCATACGCAGTCCTCTCAAATAATTCTGCCGCCTTCTTGTCGTCTTCGGGAACGCCACGGCCTTCTAAATACCTCTGGCCCATCTCGATTTGTGCCAAAAAATTTCCCGAGGCCTTCAACAACTCCACCGCTTTGGCGTCGTTCTTCTCGACGCCTCGGCCTTCTTCATACATTTTCGCGAGGTGGTATTTGGCAAAGGAAGACCCCGTCCAGCCCCTCCTGACGGGAACCTGCTCCTCAGCCAACACAATGTACCCTTCCCCCTTTTGTTCCATCGCTTTCAAAAACCACTCCACGGCTTGGGACTCGTTCTGAGGAACCCCCCGGCCTGATTCATACATTCGCCCCAGTTGGCTTTCTCCAAAAGCATCGCCCTGAGCCGCCGCCTGGCGATAGTACTCCACGGCCTTACTGTAGTTTTTGGGGAGACCTATACCTATTTCATACATAAAACCGAGATGAATCTGCGCGTAGGGGTGGCCCTTGTCCGCCGCCTTCTGAAATAGGGCCAGCGCCTCCTTTTTGTCTCCCTCTACACCCAGCCCTTTGAGATAGAGCCGCCCTAACTGGTATTGAGCAAGGACATGATTCTTCGCTGCCGCCTTCTGATAATGCATTACGGCTTCGTCGAAGTTAGCGGCCTCTACCTCATCGTGAAAACCGGCAAGAAACAAGTATTGTGCATCCTCCTTTTGCGCTGATTCCAGAATATATCTTATAGGTGAATGGCATCCCCCCGGGTCGACGCAGAGGGTGGCATAGGGAGACCAGAGATTACTCTGTGCGTCCTTCTCCCATTGCCTCATCATCCACCCAAGGTTTCTCGATTCCGGAGTCTCCACCTCACCAGCTACCTCTGAAAATTCACTCCCCTCAGACTCTATTAGCATATCCACCGTGGAGCATGAAAAAACGAAAAAAGAAATGCCGCAGAGAAAAATGCTACGGAGAAGAATATGTCGTTTTTGCATGTAAAACCCTTGGATTATTGTAACTACAAACGACGGGTGTATTTTCACCCATGAACATCTCATTCGCTGAAGAAACCGCCCGAGTCAATCGCGCTTCTGCCGTCCCAGGCGGTATCATACAAGAAATACCCCGATTTGCCAGTTCCGTGCACCCAGGGCGATTACATCTATTTATCATAATGATTTCACTCCCAGCACACGCATGCGCTCCTCATCATCCCAAGCCGTTCTCTTGCGACGTCGGTTAAGGAAACTCTGCATTACCCTATTACCCACCACCTGTCATCCTGCGCGAAGTCGCAGGATCCATGCAACGTCTGGATTCTGCGACTTCGCTTCGCTGCGCGCAGAATGACGGGAGGGTTTTGCAGGGATTCCTTAAGTGTTAAGTTGCAATAGGTTATTTCCACTGATACGTGAGATAGGAGGTTTGTAGTTCAAAGCGGAATGTGTCCGTCGGTAGTTATAGAAGTCGATGAATGCGGGCAACCAGGCATTGCG
>JAITMK010000087.1 GCA_031277415.1 Azoarcus sp. | reverse complement strand
AGACAGTGGTTCGAGGGGTTATGGAATCGCGCCCGAGCCTTCGAGTTGCCGACCAACTTCACTCCTCACTTGTCTAGCGCTTGATGGCTCAGCTTCAAGGCAAATGGAAAATCTGGGATGAAGACACCGAAGAGCCGGAACTGTACCGCTATCTGGTTGCCGAACTGGACAAGCTGGGTCTGGCCTATCTGCATATCATGCACGGAGGCAACGAGCCGCTGTTGAACGACATCCGCAAGCTCTGGAAAGGCACATTGATCCTGAATCGTCCGGGCCGTCCGCGCGAGCAGATCGGTTCCGACGTGGCGTCGGGCCTGGCCGACCTGGAATCCTATGGTCAGATGGTGCTGGCAAATCCGGATTTCGTCGAGCGCGTGAAGACGAACGCGCCAATGAACGAACCGCAACCGGCCACTTACTACGGCGGCGCGGCACAGGGTTACACCGACTATCCCACGCTCTGAGCGAAACTCAGGGCGTGTAGGGGCGTTGCGTGCAACGCCCTGGAAGAATCCCTCCCCATGTTGGTGAATGTGAGGGCGTTGCACGCAACGCCCCTACGAATCGTCTCCCGATAATGGAGCAGTCCTCTATTGCTGGTTGTCGCTTTTCACCGCACCGCCGCCTCGTTTCATCACCTTGCCTTCCTCTGCACGCTGTTTGCGCACGACCTTCGGGTCGGCAATCAGCGGGCGGTAGATTTCTACCCGGTCATGTTCGTGCAACACGGTGCCGGGCTGGGTGGATTTGGCGTAGATGCCGAGCTTGTTACGCCCGCCCGGTTCGATTTCCGGGTATTTGAGCAACAGGCCGGAAGCTTCCACCGCTTCGAGAACGGTGGCGCCTTCCGGCACTTTTACCATAACGACATCCTGGTAATGTGCCTGGGCGTAGACGACTTCGATTTCGATATATTCGCTGCCCATGAGACTAGGAGCAGTTCCGATTTAAGCGGATACATCCCCTGGATTCCCGCCTTCGCGGGAATGACGGGGAAAATACTTGAGAATGCGTCATCCCCGCGAAGGCGGGGATCCAGAAAAATTCGGTTAGTTGATTCATGCGGTTATCGGACTGAACAAAAACTGCACTAAGCCCCATAAACCTGAGCGGCGCGTTTGACGAAAGCCTCTACCTGAGTATTGGCGATGTGATTGAACACCGGGCCAAGGACTTTTTCGAGGAGGCGGCTTGAAAATGAATAGTGCAGTTCAAACTCCACCTTGCAGGCGGTCTCTCCCAGAGGAGTGAAGCGCCAGCCGCCATCAAGGCGAGTAAACGGGCCGTCCGTGAGGCGAATCAGCATCTCGTGGGGATAACGCTTGGCGTTCTCGGTGGTAAAACGGGTTTTGATGCCGTGATAGTTGATGTGCAGCGTGGCGGTAGTGATCTCGTCTGTCCGGCTATTCACCTGAACGGCCGCACACCAGGGCAGGAATTCGGGGTAGTCCTCGCAGGCGTCGACCAGGGCAAACATCTGCACGGGGGTATGTTCGATCAGAACCTTCTTTTGAACATCGGCCATCGGTAGGGCGATCAAGCTGATAATATGCTCGATTCTAACGCATAACCTTTTTCGCCTGTGGCAGAGTTCGCCCCATCATGAGTATCGTTCAGAATCGCAAGGCCCATCATGATTTCTTCATCGAAGAAAGATATGAGGCCGGACTCGTGCTCGAAGGTTGGGAAGTGAAAGCCATCCGCGACGGACGCGCCAATATCAAGGAAGCTTATGTGATTACGCGCGGCGAGGAGTTGTTCATCCTCGGCATGCACATCACTCCGCTGCCCAGCGCCTCCACCCACATGAGGGCCGATCCAACCCGCACCCGCACGTTGCTGCTCCACGGCAAGGACATCGCCCGCCTGATCGGCAAGGTCGAACGCGCCGGATTTACGCTCGTTCCGCTCGATCTGCACTGGAGCAAGGGCCGCGTCAAGGTTGAAGTCGGCTTGGCAAAAGGCAAGAAACTCTACGACAAGCGCGAAGACGAAAAACGCCGCGACTGGGATCGGGAAAAGGCCAGATTGATGCGGGAAAAGGGGTAGGCGGTTTCGTTTCTTTCATCATCAGGGGGTAACGCAAACCGCCATGACCGTCAGGTTTCTTTCACTCCCTTTATTTTGTAGCCGACAAAACAGAGTAATAGACCAATACCCGAGTGCAGGCTGAACGCAAAAACCCGCGCAAATGTTTCACCGAATAGTTGCGATACCAAGAGTATGTGGCCGTATCGATTGGCTATGCGCTTTTTTCACTGCGTCGACTCATCGCCAGGAAGTGGCGGCACATTCGGCACGGCATCCAGCAGCGCAAGAAAATCTTCCCGGCAGGCTTGTGACGCTTGGGCACGTAACCAGTCCAGCGTCAGTACGCTGGCCATTTTTTCGGCTGCGGCACTGGCAATAAATTGATTCACCGAAACACCATCATTGGTAGCGAGTTCCTTAATTTTGATATGTACCGTCCTGACAGCCACAGACCGCCCTGCCACGAACACGCCGCCCCCCAAAGAGGGGCAAGGCCGTTCGATGGCGGGGATTGCGATTGACTCGTGCTACCCGTTACTTGGCGCTGCTTGTGGTCTTGCGCTTTGCACGGGGTTTCGCGCTGTCGGCCGCAACCGGCGCATTCGTTGCAGACGCTTTATCCGATTCCGCCGCGCTGTTCATCATGGTCCAGGGCCACAGGAACGGGTTGTTCCCGGCGGGGGCTGCTTCTTCCCCCTTCTCATCCGCCGCTTGCCCAACGCCCTGCATCGGCTGACTCATGGCATGAACCGCCGCAATGGCGGCACGCTGCATGTCAAGCCCCTGAATGGCCATCTGCAACATGCTGAGATTCATCTTCAGCCAGCCTTCGACTGCTCGCATATCGCAGATGCGCTTTTCGAGTTCATCGACATCGAGCGTCGGCGTCACCATACCCGGTAGCGCAAACCCCATCCGCCCCCACATATCGCGCACAAATTCCAGCGGATCATGGGCCATCGTATTTGTTGTCATCATCTCCCCCCCTCCTCCGGGTTATATGTCGCATTATCTTAACTGAAGTGGATGGTGTTGGCACGCACGTTTTGTGCATGAGAAAAATTTATCTTCTCATGCTTACGCGTGACGTAGGCGCATTGGCGTTTCGGCAACCGGCAGGCGCTCGATGTGACAACCGGCTTCTACTTCGTCATTACTGCTGTCGATTTCCAGAATGTCCAGCACCTCGCGCCCAAGGGCACGGCAGGCCCGAAGGAGCGGGCTGGGCAAATTTTCCGGTATTTTTTTATGCAGCAGCAACTTGGATGAGGACAACGCAACCACCGGCTTGAGGAGACGGCTACGGAAATCGCACATCAATTGCAAAACGTTCCGGTCGGCAGCTTCGCGCTGCCAGGGGTTGCTCGGCCATTGCGCGGGCACACCATAGGCACGGGGGAAAAGGTCGAGATCACGGACGACGGCACGAATATCTTCGTGTGAATCCCTGAATGGCAACAGCACAATGTCGGCCAGTTCATAGAGCTTGTGATCCTGGTCAGTCCGGTTTCCCGCGCCATCGACAACACCGACCCATTCATCGAGCGTGCGCAGTTTGTTGATGACCTTTGCCAGAGCATCTCCATTGCGGGCATCGGCAGTGATATAGCGGCGGCCGTTGGGAGAAAGCGGCTCGCGGGAAACGTCAGTCAGTACGCAGGCAGCGCGGTATCCAAGCAGACCAAGCCCCTGACACAACATATGGGAGAGCGTGGTCTTACCTGTGCCGCCTTTGTTGCCGATCACACAGATGATCCTTGCCATGATTCAATCCTGGAAACACGCGGAAGAAGCCGCAGTCCGGCCATTGTGCTCCGGACGCTTTTGTGTCAGGCGCGAAAAAACGCCCGTTCGTGGGGCTTATTCAGCGTTTCGCGCAGAAACCCTGCAATGATTCACAGACCACAAAGCCGCATCCGCGCTGATTTGGCGTGCGCCTGCAAACCTTCGCCGTCAGCCAGGATGGCAGCGGCATGAGCAAGTTTTTGCGCTCCGTTCTGCGAGATTTGCACAATGCTGGATCGTTTCTGGAAATCATAGACCCCCAGCGGCGATGAAAACCGCGCGCTACGCATCGTTGGCAAAACATGATTCGGTCCGGCGCAGTAGTCGCCCAACGCCTCGACCGCCCAATGCCCCACGAAAATGGCCCCGGCGTGGCGGATTTTTTCGACCCAGTCCTCTGCCTGATCGAGCGCAAGCTCAAGATGCTCGGGGGCAATGTAGTTGGCAATCTCGCAGGCCCGTTCAAGGCTCTCCACATAAATCAGCGCGCCACGGTCCGAGAGCGAGCGGGCAATCGTCTCGGCACGCGGCATTTCCGGCAACAAGCGCTCGATTGCCGCATGAACGGCGTCGATGAAAGCGGCATCCGTGCAAAGCAGGATGGATTGCGCCAATTCATCGTGCTCGGCCTGGGCAAACAAATCCATCGCCACCCAGTCGGCATGACCACTGCCATCGGAAATAATCAATACTTCGGACGGCCCGGCTATCATGTCGATGCCCACTGTTCCGAATACCCGCCGCTTGGCTTCCGCCACGTAGGCATTGCCGGGGCCGACGATCTTGTCGACGCGGGGAATCGCTTCTGTGCCGTAGGCAAGCGCCGCAACGGCTTGCGCGCCGCCCACGGTAAACACACGATCAACGCCCGTAATCGCCGCAGCCGCCAGCACGAGCAGATTTTTTTCGCCCATCGGAGTTGGCGCGGTCATGATGAGTTCGCCCACTCCCGCGACTTTGGCAGGAATCGCATTCATCAGCACCGAACTCGGATAGGCCGCCCGTCCGCCCGGCACGTAAAGCCCTACGCGATCCAGCGGAGTCACCTTCTGCCCCAATACCGTACCGTCGGCCTCGGTATACGTCCAGGACTCGCCCAGTTGGCGCTCGTGATAGAGGCGCACCCGCTCGGCAGCCAGTTCCAGCGCTTCGCGCCGTGGCTTGTCCAGCGCATCGAGCGCCGCCTTCAATTCGCTTTGAGGAACTTCCAGTTCCGCCGCCGAACGTGCGTCGAGTCCGTCGAAACGGCGCGTGTATTCGAGCACCGCCGCGTCTCCCCTTTCACGCACCGCGCGCAGGATTTCGGTGACGGCATGATCGATGCGTTCATCGGCGGAAGATTCGAAAGCAAGCAGCTTGTCGAGCGCTGCGGAAAAGTCGGGAGCGCGTGCATCGAGTCGGCGGATAGTGCTCATTATTCAGGCTCCGGTTACTGCATTCTGAAAAACATCGAGCAAGGGCTGGATGAGGTCGCGCTTGAGTTTGAGCGCAGCCTGATTGACGATCAGCCTTGAACTGATCGGCATGATTTCTTCAACCTCTTTGAGCCCATTGGCGTGCAGCGTGCCGCCTGTGGAGACCAGATCGACGATGGCATCGGCCAGCCCCACGAGCGGCGCCAGTTCCATCGAGCCATAGAGCTTGATCAGGTCGACGTGCATGCTCTTCCTGGCGAAATGCGCCTTGGCCGTATTGATGTATTTGGTCGCCACGCGGATACGCCCGCCGGGGCGCACCGCAGCCGCGTAATCGAAGTCATCCCGGGTTGCCACGCACAAACGGCAGCGCGCGATATTGAGATCGAGCGGCTGATACAACCCTGCGTTCCCATGCTCCAGCAGAACATCCTTGCCGGCGATGCCCAGATCGGCAGCGCCGTATTGCACATAAGTGGGCGTATCGGTAGCGCGCACGATCACCAGCCTCACATCGGGCCGGTTGGTGGCAATGATGAGCTTGCGCGAGCACTCGGGGTCATCGGCGGGATGGATCCCCGCAGCGGCAAGCAGCGGCAGGGTTTCCTCAAAAATGCGCCCTTTTGAAAGGGCCAGGGTAATGCGGGTCACGGACGGAATCTTATGGCACTGGGAATGGAGGCGTATTGTACCTCGTAGGGAATGCCGCGAACCGGCTATATCGCCATCTTTCCAAGCTGTTCGAGTCGATCCAGCCAACCGGAGAAATGAGGACACGCTGACCGGACAGTGGAAATACCGATGTTGCTCATCAAAATCGGGCCATCAGACGTTTCCTTGTAGGCAAGAGATAGTTTATCCAACATATCATCCAATCGTTTTTTTGGATGCGTTTTTATCCCATGATTGATGAATTCCGGTTCTACCGCACCCTGCACGGCCTTGCGTAACTCATTAGCCAATACCGGTTCGCCAAAATAGGTTGCCACAGTATCGGGATCACTAAATAGCCATGTTTCAAATTCATGCAATGCAAAGAAAGGAATAAAATTCGGATGCTTGAATTCCTGCGCAAGTCGTTCTTCTAGAACCTCAACTCCATTACGTGGATTCTGCTCGGCGCACGCCTCCCGATAACCGGGAAATTTTTTTGGTAATCCATAAAAATCGAATAGCGTACTGATAGCATCGCTATCGTTTGCCAGATAACGCAGGTGTTCGAGAACCTTCTTCCAACTCAATCCACCACCACGGTGTTCATAACCATCTACGCGTTTCTTTGTCACGATGATAACGGGTGTCACATTTACTTTGTGCTGTTTCAGATGAGGCGCAAGAACCTGTTTAACAAATACCTCCTCGGATGGGCCTTCCACCAGTATCTTCAACCGTATCATGGTCTCCCCCCAAAGATATTCTTTTCCCACAATTCACCGAGACTGAATTTTTTCAACCATACTTTCAACTTTTCTTCGTCGAGACGTTTGAAGGTTGTCCTTGATCCATCGTTTTCCGCGACAACTACATTCTGCGGAGTGAAATTGTCGAGCAGTGTCACCGACTGTGTTGCCAGAATCACCTGCGATTTTTTTGATGCAGCATCCAACATTTCAGCCAAAATGCGGATAGCGAAAGGATGCAGGCCGAGTTCTGGTTCATCCAGTAGAATCAACGCGGGCAGCGAAGGTTGCAGTAATAATGTGGCAAGACAGATAAAACGTAAAGTACCGTCAGACAGCGACCAAGCATCGAAATAAGCATCCGAATCTTTATGCCGCCATTCCAGTTTGATTTTCCGGTCGTTGAGTTTGGATGGTTCAAGTACGAAGCCCTCGAAAAAGGGCGCAACCAATCGAACATGTTCTTCGATATGACGAAACGCTACAGGATGTTTTTGCTGCAACCAGTACAGATAGGCGGCTAAATTGGCAGCATCGGAACGGAAAAAACGATTATCGTCTATATCCACATTTCCAATTCTGATGGGCGATGAGTCGGATGTATCGTGAAAGTGATAAACGACCAGATTTTGTAACAAGGAAAGCGCTGACGCTACAAATTTTATCTCTTTTTCTTTAGAAAAAAAATCCGGCCATCGTTTGTTGGATTCTTTCGTAACAGTTTCCAGCAACTCTCCAAGCAAACTCTCTTGATTGGGAGTGCACTTTCTTGCATAACCTTTGAGTTTTTTCTCTTCTCCGCTATTAGTTATAATGGGAATTGTTTCCTCAAACTCATCATTAAAAAATATTTTTTCATAAAAAACAAACGTATCCTTAATCACTTTTAAGCAAAATTCATACCTAAATTCATCAAAAATAAAATCCAACTGAAACTCTGGCGTTATTTTTCGGCCATGATGCAAAAAACGATCTGGTTCCACACCAACATAAGACTGGAGTTTTTTAGAAAGTACTCGTTCCAGCAACCTGAAGGCATTGATGAAATTTGTTTTACCCGAACCATTTGCACCAATAACTACATTAAGATCACCCAGTTTCAATTCAGCGTTTTCAATAGATTTAAAACCTTTAATATTTATCTCGTGCAAAGTTCTCATCGGATATTCCTCGTGCAAAATTTATTCCACCTTGACGCGCTCATTGTGCATGCGCGTTCGCCCCGCCCTGGCCATGCGGAATTGAACCCGGCTCCCTGGGCGTCTCCAGCTTCTTGGGCGGCATCTTCGCCTTTGGCGGAATCTGTACGAAAATCTCTCCGGGACGTACCAGCCCCAGGTCGTAACGCGCCCGATCCTCGATGGCGTCGGTGCCGGATTTGAGGTCGTTTACTTCGGCGTAGAGCCTGGCGTTGCGCTGTTCGAGTTTCTGGTTGTGCGCCCGTTGCTCTTGCAGGTTCTTGTCGATTTCCCATACGCGCAGCCACCCGCCACGCCCCTGCCACAGCGGGTATTGCAGCACAACAACCAATGTAAAGAGAAGAAAAACGGGCCAACGCATCCTGAAAACATCCGAGTGACAGATCAGTACAATGCCGACGGTAAAACGAAGTTTACCGCCGATGCAGCCCGCTCATCATCGCAAATTGTAGAACGCGCGCCGCCCCGGATAATTCGTTGAATCGCCGAGTTCTTCCTCGATACGCAACAACTGGTTGTACTTGCCAATGCGGTCGGAGCGCGACAGTGAGCCTGTTTTGATCTGCATGGCGCGCAAACCCACGGCAATGTCGGCAATGGTGCAGTCTTCCGTCTCGCCCGAACGGTGCGAAATCACCGCCGTATAACCGGCGAGCTTGGCCATTTCCACCGCCGCAAAAGTCTCTGTCAGGGTGCCGATCTGGTTGATCTTGATCAGAATCGAATTGGCTATTCCCTTGGCGATACCCTGTTCGAGAAGCCGCGTGTTGGTCACAAACAGGTCGTCGCCGACGAGTTGAACCTTTCCGCCCAAACGCTTGGTGAGCAGCTTCCAACCCTCCCAGTCCCCTTCGGCCATACCGTCCTCGATGGAAACGACAGGAAATCTTTCGGTCAGATCGGCAAGATAATCAATGAATTCCCGCGCATCGAGACTGAGCTTTTCCCCCTTCAACTCGTACCTGCCGTTCTTGTAGAACTCGGAGGCGGCGCAATCGAGCGCCAGCAGCACATCCCGCCCGGGCTCGTAGCCCGCGGCAGCCACCGCTTCGAGGATCAGTTTCAACGCTTCTTCCGTACCGGAAACATTCGGCGCAAAGCCGCCTTCGTCACCCACCGTGGTTGGAAAGCCTTTCTTGTCCGTAATTTTTTTCAGGTGCTGGAAAATCTCCGCGCCGCAACGCAAAGCCTCGCGGAAATTCTTCGCCCCCACCGGCATGATCATGCACTCCTGGATGTCGAGGCTGTTGTTGGCGTGCTCGCCACCGTTGATGACGTTCATCATCGGAACCGGCATGACCATCGGGCTCGAACCGCCAAAATAACGGTAAAGAGGCAATCCGGCTTCCTCTGCTGCGGCCTTCGCCACCGCCATCGACACGGCCAGGATGGCGTTCGCGCCAAGGCGCGATTTGTTCTCCGTGCCGTCGAGTTCGATCATCGTGCGGTCGATAAACGTCTGCTCCTCGGCATCCAGCCCGATGATCGACTCCGAAATTTCGGTGTTCACGTTCTCGATGGCCTGCAAAACCCCTTTTCCGAGAAAACGCCCGATATCGCCGTCACGCAACTCAATGGCCTCACGTGTGCCGGTCGACGCCCCCGAAGGCACGGCCGCGCGGCCCATGACGCCGGATTCAAGCAGCACATCGGCTTCAACGGTTGGATTGCCTCGCGAGTCGAGGATTTCACGCGCGATTACATCAACGATTGCACTCATTTCGGTTCCTGTCGGTTTATTGCTTTGGGTTTATGGATGAATGGATGGTGGCTTTCCGCCCGGCGCCCGCTCCGGCAGCGCAAGGGATTTTGCCACCCTGTCGAATTCCTTCAGTGTTGCCAGTAACACCTGCATCTGGTCAAGCGGCCAACTGTTTGGTCCATCGGAAAGCGCCTTTTCAGGGTTTGGATGCGTTTCCAGAAAAATTCCCGCAATGCCCACCGCCACTGCCGCGCGCGCCAGCACCGGCACGAATTCGCGCTGCCCGCCGGAAGCCGTCCCCTGCCCTCCGGGCAACTGCACCGAATGCGTGGCATCGAACACGACCGGACAGTTGGTTTCCCGCAGAATTGCCAGCGAACGCATATCGGAAACGAGGTTATTGTAACCAAACGATACGCCGCGCTCGCACACCATGATGTTGTCCGCGCCGCCGTTGGCCTCGCGCGCCTTGGCGACGACGTTCTTCATATCGCCCGGCGCAAGGAACTGCCCTTTCTTGATATTGACCGGCTTGCCGCAAGCGGCCGCCGCATGAATGAAATCCGTCTGCCTGCAAAGAAACGCCGGGGTTTGCAGCACATCGGCCACCGCCGCCACTTCGGGGATCTCGGCCTCGGTATGCACATCCGTCAGTACCGGCACGCCGATCTGCGCGCGCACTTCATCGAGAATCTTCAGCCCGGCTTCGATGCCGTGCCCGCGAAAACTCATTCCCGAACTGCGGTTCGCCTTGTCGTAGGACGCCTTGAAGATATACGGAATACCGAGCGTAGCGCAGGTTTCTTTCATCCGTCCGGCCACATCCAGGCACAACTGGGCGGACTCGGCCACGCATGGCCCTGCAATCACGAACAGCGGATGATCGTTACCGACTTCAAAACCGCAAAGATTCATTGCTTTCATGCTCCCTTCGCCACACGCCTTGTGTTGCTGACTGCCAGATTTTTTGTAATGACAATTGCTCGCTCAACTTCGCCTGATACGAGATGCCCTCTTGGTTCCACCTGCTCGTGGGCTTGCGGGCAGGTTGTATTGCAACAAACGACACTTTTCGTTTATGGACATCTCACCTCTCGCGCTGTCCCCTACACAGGACGCAATAATCATTTCTCCCGGTTGTACGGCTCGCCCTTCCTCTTCTGTAAACCCTTTGAGCCAGGGGTTATATGCAGCAAGAACACCATCCACTTCGACAATGACTGTCGGCTCACGCCATCTCCATTCCCATCCACTGCTAATTGGAATTACAGGACCTCTTTTGTAAATATTCACTTTATTGACTTTTGCAATAATAGTGAATCGTTTATCACGAAACATACTGTCTGCTTTTTTGACATCCTGTGCATATAACAAGGATAGTTGATGCGCAGTCGTCGTTATACCAAAGTACTGTTCGGATGTATCCTGTATTTTACTTATTATCGCAATTTTGGTGATAAATCCGGCAATAAACACTGCACCTGCTATTAATAGCAGTCTGACAGGCCGGTCCATGAGTGGTATCTTGAGATCCCACTTCTTTGCTTGCTTATGTTCGACCTGCCTCTTTAAGAGAATCGCGTTCATTCAAACCACCTCGATTAACGCGTATCAAAATTGCTGCCTGAATACTCCAGCGCGGCCTGCACGTAGGCAATGAACAACGGATGCCCATTGCGTGGGTTGGACGTAAATTCGGGGTGGAACTGCACACCGATGAACCACGGATGCCGGTCTCGCGGCAGTTCCATGATCTCGGGCAAATTCTCATTCGGTGTGCGCGCCGAAATGACCAATCCTGCAGCTTCCAGCTTGGGCACGTAGAAATTATTGACTTCGTAACGGTGGCGGTGCCGTTCGTTGACTTCCTGTCCGTAAATGCCTGCCGCCAGAGAACCCGGCAGGATCGGGCAACGCTGCGCACCCAGGCGCATCGTGCCGCCAAACCCGGAATGCTCGTCGCGCCGCTCCACCCTGCCCTCGCGGTCGAGCCATTCGGTTATCAGCGCCACCACCGGATGAGGCGTCGCAGAATCGAATTCCGTACTGTGCGCCCCGGCCAGCCCGGCCTCGTTGCGCGCAAACTCGACCACCGCAAGCTGCATCCCCAGACAGATACCGAGATACGGCAACCCCTGCCGACGTGCGTAATGGATCGCGGCAATCATCCCCTCCGTACCGCGTTTGCCGAAACCGCCCGGAACCAGAAGGGCATCCATCTTCTCAAGTACCCCGCAGCCGTCCCTCTCGATATCCTCGGCGTCGATATAGTGGATATTGACCTTCGCCCCGGTGTGCATCCCGGCATGAACCAGCGCCTCGACCAGCGACTTGTAGGACTCGATCAGGTCAATATACTTGCCCACGAATCCGATATTCACGCTCGCCTTCGGGTGCTCCAGCGCGTCGATCAACCTGTTCCAGATCGACAAATCCGCAGCGCGGGCCAGGATGGAGAGTTTGTGGCAAACGATCTCGTCGAGCATCTGCCCATGCAACATGCCCGGAATCTTGTAAATCGAATCCGAATCTATGCACTCGATGACCGCCTCGGGCATCACGTTGCAGAAAAGCGCGATCTTGCGCCGCTCCTCGGCAGGCATGGTGCGGTCGGCGCGGCAGAGCAGAATGTCCGGCTGGATGCCGATTTCGCGCAATTCCTTGACAGAGTGCTGAGTCGGCTTGGTTTTCAGTTCCCCCGCCGTCGAAATGTACGGCAGCAGCGTGAGATGGATATAGCAAGTGTTGTTGCGCCCCTCCTCGATACCCATCTGACGGATGGCTTCCAGAAAAGGCAGGGATTCGATATCGCCCACCGTCCCGCCGACCTCGACGATAGCCACCTCGGCCCCATCGGCCCCGGCCTTGATCTTCGATTTGATCTCATCGGTGATATGCGGAATCACCTGTACGGTTCTGCCCAGATACTCGCCTCGGCGCTCCTTTCTGAGCACGGCGTCATACACCTGGCCGGTGGTGAAATTATTGCGCCGGGACATTTTGGCGCTGGAAAATCGCTCGTAGTGCCCCAGATCGAGATCCGTCTCCGCGCCATCTTCAGTCACGAACACCTCCCCGTGCTGAAACGGAGACATCGTGCCCGGATCGACATTGATGTACGGATCGAGCTTGATATGCGTCACGCAAATGCCGCGCGACTCCAGAATGGCCCCAAGCGAAGCCGCCGCGATGCCCTTGCCCAACGAGGAAACGACACCGCCCGTAACGAAAATGAACTTTGTCATGGGATTTGCACTACCGGAAAGTGCGATGATAACCGATCCATTCCCCTCGCGTTCACCTTCCTGTCGCCCATCCCCCCCTGCCCCGCGCGCGGCACTTCCCCTCCTCTCCCGAAGCCGTTAGAATCTCCCCCTTTCCACGGAGAGGTGGATGAGTGGTTTAAGTCGCACGCCTGGAAAGCGTGTTTAGGGTAATCCCCTAACGCGGGTTCGAATCCCGCCCTCTCCGCCAATTTGTTTTTGTATTACGACGTTGAAAGAGCCACCGGATCGGTGGTTTTTTTTCGCGCTTACAAACAACGTCAAGGCAACGTACCGGCGCCGTTCATGTCTTGCAAAAACTCTGATCCTGGCTCCACCCCCGTGACCAACAACTCATCACGTGCACGGGTACACGCCACGTAGAGCAGATGCCGCTCCGTGTTGTAGACCTCTTCAAGATCGGCTTTGTCGGCTACGGATTCGATGCGCTCTTGCAATGGCAGCACTTCTTCGTCGCAGGCCATCACGGCAACAGCTCTGAATTCCAGTCCTTTGGCCAGGTGACAGCCAGCGCCAAAGGCTGGATCGTCACCGGCATCACGAACACGACGACCAACCTCACTGGAGCAGTTCGCTTCGCGGCAACTGCGCGGCGGCGTCAAAGGTCAGGAAACGGCTACACCCAAGATGGGCAGCCCGTGCAGCCAACAGGCAGTCCGCAAAATCGGCCCGTGGATGCTGCCCCCACAAATAGAGGGTTTCCTCCACGGTTGCCTCGTGCTCGAACTCGACGCCGGTACTCTCAAGCAATCGCGTGAATGAACCAGCAATGGAAGCCTTGTCGAGCTTATAGCGGCTACGCAGCACCCACTCGGTTTCCAGCAAGGCACACAGCATGATGAGGATGGGTTCATCCGCCGCCTCGGCTTGATCAACCAAACGTCGGGCGACCATATGTTGCGCCTCGTCGTCACGGACGAGCAGACGCACCAATACGTTGGTATCGATGGCAATGCTCACCGCTTGAACGGGTCCATTTCCTGGAGCGAGACCGAAGGCTGACCAAGCCGGGTTAGCGAACCGGCCATATCCGCGAGCCGCCGCGTTTTTGGCCGCACCACGACTGTCCCATCACTCAGCATCGAGAAGGCCACCTTGTCGCCTGACTTCAAACCGAGCCGGTTGCGTATTTCCCGGGGCACAGTGAGCTGCCCCTTCACGGTCATTGTTGCTTCGGCCACAACAGTAATCCTTACAGTTTCCGATTTCGGGATACTAGCATGAAAGGCGCGAAACTGGCAGCCATTATTCAAGCTGGCAGGATATGGAGTGAGGTGAACTTTCCCGTGTCTGCCCTGCCGGATATGAACACGCGTCTCGCGCAATCTCCGCCATTTATGGCGGAGTCAAGCGAGACAAAATATAACTTGGCGCCGAAGGCGCCCCAGTACCGTATCGAGGAATCCCCTGCCTTCAAGCAGGGGCGACTCAAAACCGCCGCCCGGAAGATTTGGACGGCGGCAAGCAGGCAATACTACACATCAGGAACTTCGCGCTTACTTCATCTGTTTCTCCAAAGTTCTTTTGACTCCCGTGTCAAAGGAATCGGCTGGAGATCGAGGTTTGGCCTTTTCCTGCTCAAGAATGAACTCATCGCGCTTGGATACCAGTGCCGCCAACTGGCGTGAAAGTTCCTCGCGCTCTCCCGCCTTGACTTCCAGGTAGGCCGTCTGTTCGTCCGCCGACATTTTTTGCATATCTTCGGGCAATTCCTTTTTAGGTACTTCGGCAAGCTTTTTGCGCCCTTCCTTCACGTCGGCTACCAAGTCCCCGCCGCCGGTGACCACAGATCTGCCCCTTCCGGACTTGTTGACATAGCTGGCCATGTCTGCCGCCTCCGCCATGGGGGCAGACTCGTACAGAACAGTGGCCTTGACTTCGACTTCCTTTTGAAGCGCCCGGGAGCCGTAGGGAACGACCGTCATATTGAGCTTGCGCTGGATAATGAGAATTTCTTTGTCATAGGGTGTGTCGATGACGATGACCCGGCCCCCATCCTGTGGAATGGGCAAATAATCGCCCTTACCCAGTGAAGCCATTTCCTTCCAAATTTCTCGGGTGGAGTCCATGTTGCCAGCTTGAACGGCGTTGACGACGATACCTTTTTTCACGGCTTCTGCGATGATCACGGGATACTTGCGATCCTGCTTATAGTCCATGTGCGGCGGGGCATCGCCCACCAGAAACAGGATGCGGTCGGCCTTGACCTGGTTTTTGTCGCTCCAGCCAAGCTTGGTCACGGCCACGTCCAAAGCTTCGTTGACCGACTCCGGAGTATCACCGCCGCCATCCGCCTTAAAGGCCAGTAACTTGGCGTAGATACTCTGGATGTCTGTGGTCAGAGGAAATTCCTTGGTGACGTATTCGTCACCGATGTCTCTGTATCCCACCAGGCCGAAGCGAATTTCCGCGTCCGGGTACTGATCCACGATAGTGTTTGCAATAGACCAGATCTTTTTCTTGGCGCCGTCGATGAGGCCGGCCATGGAACCGGTGGTATCCAGAACAAAGGCCACTTCCACCTGCCGTTTGGCAACAGGTGTTCCCGCAATGACGGTGTCGGCCAGGGCGGAGGAAGCGGATAAAAAGAACACGAACAGGCACAGAGCCGCCGAGCGCATGAATTGCATAGAAACTCCTTTGGTCGGGCAAACAAAAAACGCCCTGAATGTTTGATAAAAATGCCCTTCGGTTTCACAGCATTTTTCGACTGAAAATGGCAATTCCCTCTCCTCAAAAAAACATCCTGGAAAGGACGAACTCTGTATGAAAAAAACGGATGCTGCAATATCCCGACCGCTTGCAGGACATCTGAAGTTCTATTGGGAAGAGTTTGACCTTGATCGTCGTGTCTGGGCCATTCCTGGACTCACCATCCAAGACTGAAGACCGCTTTGCCAAAGTACAACGCTGCGTGATATTTCAACGACAATAACCAATGGAGAGAGGTTGCTGCCGCGAACTTGCTGGAGAGTTTTCGATCCAATCGGATACATCCTGGGTTGGGTGCACATCGAAAAGGACTGACGATGGGTACATTACAAGGAGCCCTCTCCGTGAACAACTTTCGCAACAATCTCGCGATCAACAGCCTGCTGACCTTGATCGTGCTGACCTTCATTGGCGTGGCGTACACCTTCATGTCCATGTGGCAGGCTGCTGATGTGATGAGCGTCGCCAGCGACAACCGCTATCGTTCTTATCTGCTGGCCTCCGAATTGCGACAAAGCTCGGATGATCTCACCCGGCTGGGGCGCACCTATGTCGTTACCGGCGACCCATCCTACGAGCAGCAATACAACCGAGTACTGGACATTCGCAACGGCAAGGCGCCGCGGCCTGAGGAGTACCACCGCATTTACTGGGACTTCGTTGCTGCGGGCCAGGATAACCCACGGCCGAATGGCGAGACTGTGCCGCTTCAAACGCTGATGGAGCAGATCGGCTTCACCGATGCCGAGTTCGCCAAGCTAAAGGAGGCGCAGACCAACTCCGACGGATTGGTTAATCTGGAAGTAAGGGCCATGAATGCGGTGAAAGGCAAATTTGCCGACGCCCGAGGCAATTACACAGTCGACGGACAACCCGACATGGAGTTGGCTCGCGGATTGGTGCACAGCAAGGAGTACCACCAGTACAAGGGCAAAATTATGAAGCCCATTGATGATTTTTTCGTCTTGCTGGATCAGCGTACCAATGTCGCGCTGATGCAAGCCCGCGACAAACTGTCCAACGCGCAGTTGATGTTCCTGGTGGCAATCATCCTGCTGATCGGGGAAATTCTGTTCCTGATTCTGATGAACCGGCGCCATCTGCGTGCTCAGTTAGGCGGGTCGGTGAACGAGATTGAACGAGTGCTACAGGAAATCGCTTCAGGCAATCTGGCAGTAGCAATGCCCAATGCGCCGGAACGTAGCGCGCTGGGCCAGATCAGGGTGATGAATTTGCAACTGCGCCAGTTGATTGGCGAGGTTAACAGCAATACCGGCGAATTGGTGGGTGCGGTAGGGTCGTTGCACCAGACCACCAACCGCATCAGTTCGGATGCCGATCAGGTGAACCAGGCGGTCAGTTCCAATGCTGCAAACATTGAGCAGATCACGGTTAGCGTGACCCATGTCGCCGATACGACCGCAGACGCAAGCGCCATCATTTCCCAAGCCAACAACAGCGCAGAGCGGGGCCGTTATGCGATGCAGCAGGTGTCAGCCGAGGTGGACAAGCTCTCCGAAGCAATGACCGCGCTGAGTGATACCCTGCACTCTCTTGGCAAACATTCGGAGGAAATCAGTTCCATTGTCGGCGTGATCAGAGGTATCGCAGACCAAACGAATTTACTGGCGCTAAATGCCGCCATTGAAGCCGCTCGCGCCGGCGAGCAGGGACGTGGTTTTGCCGTTGTAGCCGACGAGGTGCGCAAGCTGGCAGAGCGCACCAGCCAGGCCACGACCGAAATCACCACAAAGATCGAGGGCATGCAGCAGCAGACCGTGGGTACCGTCAACAGCATGCAACAGGCTCGCAACACCTTGGATCAAAGCGTAAATCTGGCCCAGGGCACAGCCAGTGAAATCGAAAACATAGGCAGGCTCATGCAGCAGGTCGTGGAGACTTTCGCGCAGATCACCCACACCACCCGGGAACAGTCCACCGCTGTAGTCAATATCGCCCACACTACCGAGAACATCAACGGCATGACCCGCTCCACGTCGGAAGTAGCCAAAAACGCCAGTTTCACTTTGGACGTACTGGATCAGCATGCCCATAAACTCAAGAGTGTGGTGGAACGTTTTCGTGTGTAGAAAGTTCTGGACGAAAGCAGCGATGCAAAAGCCTCATGATGCTGAGTGGCCGCTTTCTGGCTGCAAGCACCACCGAACCGAGTTATCGGATACGCAAAAAATTGCGCCCCCCTCTCCGCCAGCTTATAGCTTGCAATAAGCTGATCTGTATTCCCGACTATCGTGCCAGCCGTTTATGTGCGGCAGCAAACTGGTCGGCAGCCAGAGCGCCGATGATGGACAATTCACCGGCAAGGCAAAGGGCAGCACAGATCTCGGCCAGACAATGGGTCTGCCCTTCGCCCTTCAGCCCCAGCATTTTCAGGCACACGGACTGCGAGGGCAGCTTGGTGCCCCCGCCTACGGTCCCAACGATGATGTCGGGCAGTGTGACCGCAGCATAAAGACCCTCATCTTCCGTCACTTCCATACGGGTGATACCGACGCTGGACTCGGAACTACAGGCCGCATCCTGACCTGTGGCCAGATACAGAGCGGTCAAAGCGTTGGCAAAATGCCCTTGCACGCCCATAGTGCCGCTCATCACCCCACCGAGGGCGGCCATCTGCCAGTACTGAACCATCACCTGCGGAATCGTGTGCAGATATTTTTTGACAAGATCGGCAGGCAGCAAGACTTCGGCCGTGACCTTTTTGCCACGTACGGAAGTGAAGGACAGGAAGGAGGCTTTTTTGTCTCCGGAAAAATTAGTTTCCACAAAGGCGCGTTGCGGTTGCACCGGCGTGTTTTCCCGGATCCAGGCCACTACGGCGGCCGTGGCTATGGTCACCATATTCTGTCCAGCCGCCTGACCCGTGTAGAAATCCAGGCTCATGTAGACGTGGTTACCTTCAAGGGCGAAGCGCACGTCCATAAGCTCTCCATGGCGGGTGGTTTCTGCCGTCAGGGAACGAAAACGCTCAAAATTTTCTGTGGCCCAAAGCACAAACTGCCCAGCTTCGGAGAGGGTGCGAAAAATAAAGCCTGGTGAACGGCTGACACCTTCATCATGCAGCAGCGCAGTGCAACCACCGGCCGCAGTGATGAGGCGAGCGCCACGGTGGTAGGAAGCCACCAGCGCAGCTTCGGTGGTCGCGAGAGGAACATAAAAATCCCCTTCGGCGAAAAATCCATTGACGCGCAAAGGGCCAGCCACGCCCAACGGAATCTTCAGCGTGCCTACGCAGTTCTCGATGTTCTTGGAATAAGCACCAAGCCGCTCCAAGGTCTCCTTGTCCGCCAGTTCAGCCTGATCGGCGGCATCAAGGGAGCCGTACCGCCGCAGAACATCCCAGTTGCGCTCCAAAACATCTTTCGTCAGGACAGAGGTGTGTTTCAGACCGGGAGAAGGCAAACCGTTCTTTGGAGCGAGTTTTTCATCAATTTTTTCTCTGGTGAGAGGAGTGGAAAGGCGAGCCATGAGGCTGTACAGCTTTTCTCTGTTGAAGGGCATTTCGTCTCCCTATGGATTAAGCATTTTCTGTATTTTTAATGACTTTAACCTATGAGTAATAGATTTTGATAATCCGAACGGCAAAAAAATCTGTTTATGTTCAAATTCTTTGCACATATGCTTCAGAATGACGTCATCGGCGTTACCTTTTCTCAAGAGCGGCAGCACCTCTACGCGCATATTTTTCTTCGGCACCGCCAGTTCCGGAAAACCGTCGTTCCAGTTTTTTGGTAATCCGCCCCCCTCTCCAGTGAGCACCCTCTCCCGGCCCTTCGGGCCACCCTCTCCCGCTTGCGGGAGAGGGGTCGGAGGATACCGCCTTCTCGTTCAAGGTCGAACCGCAGATGAATGACTGCCCGGCGAAGCCGTTGGAAGAAGTCCCGCCCGGTTTCAAGCAGTTTTTCCATCCGAATCCGGATGAGGAAAGAGAATGCAAAGACATTTGGGGCGATAAAATAAAAACATCTCCTTCAACAAACCATCCATTTAAACCATGAAAAAAAATCACCCTGTTCTACATTTTCTATTCGCCTTCTTCGCGCTCGGTTTTTTAACAGGATGTGACACGACGTCGGGCATTGCCACGCAGGACCCACAGGATGGCGGAGAGAGCGTCAAAACGGTCATGGTCAGCACCCTTGCCGGTCGTGAGTACGGCTTTGCCGATGGTGTTGGAAGCGACGCAAAGTTTGCCCGCCTTTCCGGCATTACGATAGATGCGGCGGACAATCTCTATGTGGTGGACACATCGAACAAACGCATCCGCAAAATCACCCCGGCAGGAGAGGTCAGCACACTTGCAGGTAGCGAGGAAGTCCTTGCCGATGGGATTGAAAGAGATGCAAGCTTTTACCGCCCTTTCAGCATTGCAATAGATGCTACGGGCAACCTCTTTGTGGCGGACACCCTGAACAACCGCATCCGCAAGATCACACCGACGGGTGAGGTCAGCACACTTGCCGGTGGCGAGAAAGGTTTTGCCGATGGGATTGGAAGCGACGCAAAGTTTGATAGTCCTTACGGCATTGCGATAGATGCAGCGGGCAACCTTTATGTAATGGACAACAACCGCATCCGCAAGATCACACCGACGGGAGAGGTCAGCACGCTTGCTGGCGGCGAGAAAGGTTTCGCCGATGGCATTGGAAGCGACGCAAAGTTTGATTGGCCTTCCGGCATTGCGATAGATGCAGCACGTAACCTCTATGTAGCGGACTTCGGGAACCATCGCATCCGCAAAATCACCCCAGCGGGAGAGGTCAGCACGCTTGCCGGTGGAAGCCGACGAGGCTTTTCCGATGGCATTGGAGGCGATGCAAGTTTTCACTACCCTTCCCACATTGCGAGTGATGCAGCGGGCAACCTCTATGTAACGGACAGGGACGGCCGTTTGTCGAACAGATTTAATGAAAATCGCATCCGCAAGATCACTCCGTCGGGAGAGGTCAGCACGCTTGCCGGCGGCAGGGAAGGTTATGCCGATGGCGTTGGAAGCGACGCAAAGTTTGATTGGCCAAATGGCATTGCGATAGACGCGGCGGGCAATCTCTATGTAACAGACAGCACCCGCATCCGCAAGATAGAAATCCGCCGTCCGTGAACTTCTATAACTACCGACGGACACATTCCGCTTTGAATTACAAACCTTCTCTCTCAGGTATTAGTGGAGATAACCTATAGCAATTTAACAACTGTCTTTGTTCGTATTCGTGCTCCACGTCGCGCCATGCTTCGAGGAGAGCATCCCGGCGATCCTCCATCTCGGCACGAACAAGAACCGCTCTCCCCGGAAGGCCTCCCTGTTCTTCCTCGATTGATCCAAGCAGGAAAATATATCTTTCTCCAATCTGCAACTGATATTCAATGCGGGACGCAAGATCATATATGGAGTAATCCGGCGAGCCGCATACCGGAAAAAAGTCGACGTCCAGGGACTTCGCTTGCAACTTGCCGATAAGCACTTGTGATATTTCAATATGGTAATAATAAACGCTGCTATCACTAGGGCACATGCCAGTGTCCTCTACTTTGTGCTGGCGAACGGTACCGACAGCAATCGCGCCGAGAGACCTATATTCCATCATCATGTGTAAAACACGTTCCAGCGTCAAGGGAACAACCTGGCTGGAGCGGGCTGTCGCGCTGAACGTCAGAACCAGGGCTAACAGCAAGTAACGCAAAACGCCTGAAAAAATAAATGACATTTGGATGCCTGCGAGTTCAATAGAATGAAAGTTTTCGCTGGACAAACGCTGGAAGTAAATATTCCCCGGCAAAGCCGGGGAATATTTACTTTGCGATGGCAGTTTTAAGATCCGATATCAGTTGCTCAATTGATTCATTCAGACGCTTTTGACCCTCGGCATTCATAGCTTTGGAAAATTCTACCATTGCAATTTGAGCGGCACGAACGTCCTTTTTTCCTGTCGGTGATTTGTAGTAGGCCAGAATTTTGTCGAGATCTGCTTCAGACAGATCCTTCCCATAGAATGCCGACCACATTGCGACCAACTCTTTTGCAGAGAACATAACAGCGCAACGTTCGTTAAACTCTACGAGGACTTGCTCCAGCGCCTTGGTTTCTTCGCCTTCGGCAATGCCGATTTCCAAGAGCATTTTGCGAAAGGTATCTCTTCCAATCTCAGCCGCCAATGCCTTTGACTGGTCAAGTTGCTCCTGGAGCATCTGATGCAACCCTTGTGCCTCGACTATCTGGGCGATTTTGGCTTGTCGGCTTGCTTCATCGGCGTGCACATGCGTTGACAGGACTAGCGCAAAGAAAACGAGAATTTTTTTCATTGTGACCTCGATAGGTGTTTGAGAGAAACGCCTAACCACTCACTATATGGACAAACGATCTTGGGGAGAACATTTTCATACAGTTTGCACCAGTTGTCACTCCCGATCCGGAACAGCGGTTGCTTTGGGAACCTCTGCATTACCCCGCCAGCGCCGCGTGGATCCTGCGGTATCAAGCAGGATGACAGGTGGTGGATAATACGTAATGCAGAGTTTCCATAGGGGGTAATGAAGATGTTCCTTAATACGTTCATATTGCAATTCAAAACAAAATTGGCAATATTTCCGGCTCCGTATCCCCTTCGCAGTAATGCGAAACAAAGTGTTCTGAAGAGGGTTGACTCGGACGAAGAGGCAATTTTTGCCAAAGACGGACAACTGTTTCCGGCAGGATGTTTCTGATAGGGTTCATGTATCCTTCTGTGCCCAATTCCTCTGCGCCTCGGAACCCCCGGAGAGTAATTCCCGGCCCCCAGCCTTTTGGGCTGCATTCTCCCAAATAGCGCGGATCTTGCCAGTCGTACAAAATCAGCGTCGGACAACCGACCGCCATGGCGGTATGAGCCGCACCGGTGTCGATGGCTATACAGGAATGCGCCATCGATTGCAGGGCCAATAAGTGGCGCAATGAAAGGAAACCTGCCAGGGAGGCTGTTTTTCCGGTCATGCCCGCAATGATTTCTTCGGTCAACTTGTATTCATTGGCAGTTCCAGTGAAAATAAACATGGCATCCGGAAACAGAGTCATGATTTCGGATAACGTTTTCCGCCAATTTTCGACAGACCACTGCCTGGAGTTTCTTGCAGCCAGATCATCCTTTTCTTTTGCCACATGAGAGCAACCCGGATGAAAAAGAACCAGCGGCTCATCGCTCCAGCCGTGTTTCTCTCTCAACAATTGCCGCACTTCCTCGCGTTCCTGCTCGTTTGTTATCAATATTGATGGGCCAAAAGCAAGCGGGACTTTCAAATCCGGATGCATTCTGGACTTCCGCATTTCTTTTGGAAGTCCTACTCTGATTTGATGTGGAAGCGTTTCAAAAAATGAGAACACCTTGAGAAACTTACGTGCATGCGATAAGTCGCGAATATAAATATGCTCATATTTCATTCGCTTCTGCAGCGGCAACATCCGCAGTAGAAGCAAAGGCCAATATTTCCAACGCCGTATCAGGAAAACCTGCCCTACATAATCGATACCGTTATAAAGCTCAATAAGAGACTTATTTTTGACTAAAATATCCACTGGTTGACCATGTTTTTCCGCCAAAAAGCGGAACTCCGGCAACATGCATACGCAATTTCCAAGAGGCGTGGCATTGATGACTAAAACTTTTTCGGATAATGCGGGCATAAAAGACACCGAACGGCTATTCGCTTAATAGGAAGAAAAATCAAATGAAACAAAATAATGAACGCATCATTATTCGCTCAAATAAAATCCTATGTTAAGCTATGCGGTATGCTTTTGCAATGTCCGCCAAGGAGCAGTTTTGACGGGCTCGATGCGCAACGACCAAAAGGAGGAAACCATGTCTGAAAAATCGAAATCCGGTCACTGTCTCTGTGGCGCCGTCAAAATTTCAGCAGTTCTCGCCAATCATGAAGCCGGAGCCTGCCATTGCAAAATGTGCCAACGTTGGGCGGGTGGCCCGTTTGTAGCGATTGCCTGCACACCGGAAACAACGTTCGAAGGCCAGGACGCCATCGGCGTCTATCCGTCGTCCGAATGGGCCGAGCGCGGCTTTTGTAAACATTGCGGCAGTCCGCTGTTCTCCCGTGTGAAAAGCGACGGTTCGTATTACCTGCCCGTCGGACTGCTCGACGATACCGAAGACTTGACACTGGTCAGCGAGATTTTCATCGACCGGAAACCGTCGTGGTATTCGTTCGCCGAAAAAACCAGCCAGATGACCGAAGCGGAGGTCATGGCGATGTTCGCTGCACCTTCGGGCGAACCCTGAACACGTAGATACCGCCTTATCCGTAAAGCATGGCACCAGCGCCTGTCAGCGCTTACCGCCGTAGCCAGGTCGCCTGCTGTCATGCTTGACAACGAGGATGACGATCTCTTGAGCGGAGGCACGGTAGATCACTGAGTATGGAAATACTTTCATGGAGAGGCTACGCCTGCCATTTGAGCGAGGCGATCCGATTTGCGGATGTTCTTGCAACAATGATACGAGCCGTTTGAACTCACTGATGAACCGGCCTGCAACGAGTGGCGATCCTTTTCACTCATAGAACTCGGCAGCCTCGCGCAGATCTTGCTCTGCTCCAGGATGAATCGTGATTTTCATCCCGGAAATCTGGTTTCCAGTCTTGCAATGGCTACCTCTATGGACACGGCTTCCTCCGTCCCTGACATAAGCCCCCGCTCTCGCTCCTCGGCAAGCGAATCCCATGCTGCTTCGGTTTCAGCGTCAACATCAAGGCTGGTAATCAAGCGATCAAGTAGCCTCGCGCGATCTGCGGGCGGTAAATGAAGAACTTCTTCTTGCAAAGCTTCCAGATTGCTTGACATGGTGGCTCCCAGTGGGACAGCGACTCAGGTGGTGTAGCTTGCCACAAAACGTTTCCGCATGCCTAGTTCAGAAGTCAGCGTCTCCTGACGTTTATTTAACCGGCATTCCAGGGCGTACCGGGAGTTCATCGAGATGAACCCCGAACCCCAACACCATCACCGCTGCCTCGGCGCTCCTACAACATCCCCCACAAGTGACGGCGCACTGAAATAGCCGTGCCCAACCAACCCAGGGCGGCGGCGAGTCCGACGACCGCGAGCGACTCTCTCCAGCCGGGACCGGCCAGCGTGATGAGCACGCCATAGGTTTTGCCCACTTTCTCTACCGGCACGGCCAGCAAGTCGATTCCAATCCATACCGCCGCGAGGGCCACCAGGCCGCCGAGCACGCCTTGCAGCACACCGAACCAATAGAACGGCCGTCGGATAAAGCGGTCGGTGGCTCCGAGCAGGCGGCTGATTTCGATTTCGGTCTTTTGAGTCAGGATTTGCAGGCGGACGGTGTTGAAGGTGACGATCACCAACGCCAGCCCGAGCAGCACCGACAAAACCAGCATCGTCGTGCGCGCCAGTTCGAGCAGGGCAGCCAGCCGCCTGACCCAGGCCGAATCGAGTTGAACGTGTTCGACACCGGGCCATTCGCGCATTTTCGCCGAAAACGTCTCAAACAATGCAGGATCGTCGCTTCGCAAGGTCACGATGAAGGCATCGGGCAAAGGGTTTGAAGGAATGCCGCCCAATACGTCGCCCAGGCCGCTGCTTTCCAGGTGCTGCAAAGCTTCATCGCGTGACACAAAACGGACAGAAGCCAGTTGCTGCTCTTTCTGAAGGGTCTGCCGTATGGTGTCAATCTGCGCAGAATCGGCGTCGTTGTTGAGGAAAAGACTGATTTCCGGTTTGCCGGATACTCCGCGCGCCAGCTTGGCGACATTGTCCAGCAGAACATATCCTCCTGCCGGCAGCGTCAGCGCAATTCCCATCACCAGCGCCGAGAGCAACGTTCCGAACGGCTGGCCGCCAAGCCGTTTGAGGGCATGGGCAAACGCGCGAAAATGAAGATAGAGCCAGTTGAACATCATTGCTCCACGAGTCGCCCATGATCCAGCACGATCTTGCGCGGCGACCATTGCCTGAAAAGTGAAATATCGTGTGTCGCCACCAGCACCGTGACACCCGCTTTGTTGAAGGAACCGTAAATTTCGGCAATCTCGGCCGCATAGGCTGAATCGAGATGGGCGGTCGGTTCATCGGCAATCAGAATCGAAGGCCGGTTGACGAAAGCGCGGGCAATGGTCAGCCTTTGTTGTTCGCCACCGGAAAGCCCGGCAGGAAACTCTTTTTCCCGCCCCGACAATCCGACGAGATCGAGCGCCGCCGCCACTCGTTTGGCCGCTTCCTTCAGCGAATGGCCGTTGATGACGAGCGGCAACCTGATGTTGTCGCCCACCGAGCGATCAAACAACAGGCGGTTTTCCTGCAACACCAGACCGATATTGCGCCGCAGGTAGGGAATCGCCCGCCTCGACAACCTTGAAATGTTTTGACCGTTGATTTGTATCGTGCCGAAAGATGGCCGCTCGATGGCAGGAATGAGCTTGAGCAGCGTGCTTTTCCCCGCGCCCGTATGCCCCGAGAGCACCACCAGTTCACCCGGCGCAATCTGCAGGCTGATTTCATCGAGCGCCGTGTAACCGCCGGGGTATCGCTTGGTGACAGCATCGAAAATGATCATGCGCCCTCCCCCTCCGTATCGAAGAGCGCGTCGACGAATTCGCGCGCCCGAAAAGGTTGCAGGTCGTCGATGCCCTCCCCCACGCCGATGAAGCGCAGCGGCTTCGGACACTGCCGCGCGATGGCCGCCACTACGCCGCCTTTGGCCGTGCCGTCGAGTTTGGTCAGCACAAGGCCCGTCACCCCGACCGCCGCATCGAACGCTTTCACCTGTGCCAGCGCGTTCTGGCCGATGTTCGCGTCGAGCACCAGCATCACTTCGTGTGGGCCGGAAGGCTCCGCTTTCGCAATCACCCGGCGCACCTTTGAGATTTCTTCCATCAGATGAAGTTGGGTCGGCAGCCGCCCGGCGGTATCGGCAAGCACGATATCGATGCCCCGCGCACGCGCGGCGTTGATCGCATCGAAAATGACCGCAGCGGCATCGCCTCCTTCCTGCGCAATCACCGTCACGCCGTTGCGCTCGCCCCAGGCCATCAACTGCTCGCGCGCCGCTGCGCGAAAAGTATCGCCTGCTGCCAACAGCACGCTTTTGCCCTGATTCTGGAAATACTTGGCGAGTTTGCCGATTGAAGTCGTCTTGCCCGAGCCGTTCACGCCGGCCAGCATGATGATGTAGGGCTTATGCCCCGACACGTCGAGTCCCGCCTCCAGCGGCGTCACGATTTCCAGCAACCCGTCGGAAAGCGCCTTCCTCAACTGCCCGGCATCTTCCAGGCGCTCCTTCTTCCAGCGCGTCCGCAACGCTTCGATCAGGCGCTGCGTCACATCCACGCCACAATCGGCCATCAACAGCGTGGATTCCAGTTCTTCGAGCAAATCCTCGTCGATCTTGCGCCGCCCGAACAGGTTCGCCAACCCGCCACCCAACTGCTGCCGGGTACGCGCCAGCCCTGATTTCAGGCGTTCCGCCCACGAGCGTTTCACGGGA
>JAITMK010000045.1 GCA_031277415.1 Azoarcus sp. | reverse complement strand
CTGGCAATATCCGAAGATGACCATCGGCCCCCATGTTGTGAACATCCAATTCAGGAATGCATTGCCTGCATTAATTTGGTCAATGGGCGTAATTATCGTCAATGCGGCAAAAATAAATCCGAACAGTACACTCGACGGAAAAATCAGCATGTACAGCATGAGCGTTCCTTCGATCAGTGCCTCGTGTTTATACTGAGGCAGCGCTCCTAACCAAGATAACCATACGTACCACGCCAATCCAACACCGGCTGCGATAAACAATATCCGGGCTAGTGTCCAACGCATTACTGCTCCTCTTTCTTAGGGAAACTCTGCATTACCTCTGTTTTAACCATATGTCATCCTGCTTGATACCGCAGGATCCATGCAACGTCTGGATTCTGCGACTTCGCTTCGCTGCGCGCTGCAATGACAGAAGGGGTTTTGCAGAGAATCCCTATAGGCTCCCTCCCGAAGGAACTGCCGCGCCGAAGGCGTGACGGAGGGAGTACGGCGTTTTGGCTTTCACCTCCTGCGGTTATCCCTTCCAAGAACGCAGGGAAGCGATGATGGCGAAGAACCATCAGACTGCGACACAAAAAGCCCCCCGCGCTTCCGTCATCATGAGAAATCGGAAGCCGGTACGAGGGGCTGGCAAATCAAGTAGCGGCGTCAGGCGTTGCTGCCTAAACGCTCGTGCAGGATGATGCCGTGCGGCGTTTCTTCGATTAGCCCTTGCTGACCGAGGTCTTTCATCACCCGACTGACCATTTCGCGCGAAGCGCCGATCATGCGAGCAATGTCCTGCTTGGAAATCTTTTGCGCCACGACGGTTTCGCCGTTCACATCCTCGGCCATCTCCAGCAGCAGACGAGCCACGCGGCCATAGACATCCATCAGGGCCAGGCTTTCGATCTTGCGGTCGGCGTCGCGCAGGCGTTCGGCAAGATTGCACATGATGCGCCAGGCAACCTCGAAATGATCCTGCATCAACTGGCGGAAAGCCTGTTTCGTCACCGTCACCAGATCGGAAGCCACCACAGGCACCACCGAGGCAGAACGCGGCTGGTCGCCGAACATCCCCATTTCGCCAAAAATCTGTCCTTGGCCCAGAATGGAAAGGATGACTTCGCGTCCGTCCTCGTCGCTGACCACGACCTTGAGACTTCCTGTCAATACGAAATAGACGTAGTCGGTACGCTCGCCTGCGCGTACCACCGATTGCCCGCGCGGATAATGCCGCATCATTGCGACCTGGGCGATTGAATTCAAAACATCGTCGGATAACCCGGCAAACAGGGGGAAAGTTTTCAACGCAGTGGTTGAAACGAGAGCAGGCCGATTCATAGGGCAGTGGATGACATAGAAAAGGTTGCAATATATCCACCCCTTGTGTGCGCATGAACACTTCCGCGCGGGGAGGATTCCCAAAAACCGTGAGGCCAAAATATCCGGCCTGCACAAGCCCAACGAAAAACTTCGGCTAGTATAGCCGCATTTTGCCCCGCTGGCATTCGCTTTGTGTCAGATTCTGATCTCAGGTTCCAGCAGATATATAATTAGTGGCGCCGTTCAACTCCTCCCGCCCTCATTCCCATGACCGTCGAACATATCCACTCCCGCCTCCTCATCCTCGGCTCCGGCCCTGCCGGTTATACCGCCGCTGTCTATGCAGCCCGCGCCAATCTGGCGCCCCTGCTCATCACGGGTCTTGCTCAGGGGGGACAACTCATGACCACGACCGAAGTCGACAACTGGCCTGCCGATGCCGATGGTGTTCTGGGACCAGAATTGATGGCGAGATTCCAGAAACACGCCGAACGCTTCAATACCCGGATCGTGTTCGACCATATTCATACTGCGCACCTCACGGAACGTCCGTTCCGCCTGATCGGCGACTCCGGGCAATACACCTGTGACGCGCTCATCATCTCCACGGGGGCGACGGCTCGTTACCTCGGGTTGCCTTCCGAAGAGAAATTCGCCGGACGCGGCGTGTCGGCCTGCGCGACCTGCGACGGATTTTTCTACCGCGACCAGGATGTTGCGGTAATCGGCGGCGGCAACACCGCCGTGGAAGAAGCCCTCTACCTTGCCAACATCGCGCGCAAGGTCACGCTTGTGCACCGCCGCCAGGCATTCCGGGCCGAAAAGATCATGGTCGATAAACTGATGGAAAAGGTCGCCGCCGGAAAAATCGAACTGGCGCTCGACCACATCCTGGATGAAGTGCTCGGAGACGATTCCGGCGTCACCGGCATTCGCATCCGCAACGTGACGAACGAAGAGACGCGCGACATTGCCGTGCATGGCGTCTTCATCGCCATCGGCCACCAGCCCAACACCGACATTTTCGCCGGACAACTCGACATGGACGGCGGCTACATCATCACCCGAGGCGGTCTTCGGGGCGATGCCACCCAGACCAGCATCCCCGGAGTCTTCGCCGCCGGCGACGTACAGGACCCGATCTACAAACAGGCCGTCACCAGCGCCGCAAGCGGCTGCCAGGCCGCGCTCGATGCCGAACGCTATCTCGACGGGCTGTCGCAATAGGGAATGACAGGGAAACGTCGAACACGCACAATCCCGTAGGGGCGAATAATTAGTCGCCCCTACAAAATACGTCATTTCCTCGTCAGGGCAATTACACCTATATGTTATACCTGCTTCATTCCCGCGCGCTGAAAGAACGCCGCGAAATGCTGTAAAGGATGGCGGGTTGGATGTAGGTTGGGTTGAGCTTGCGAATCCCGACGTTTTTGTGGTTGATTGGATGCTGGGATTCGCTTCGCTCATCCCAACCTACGCGGACATCAATTGATGTTGTGTAAGCCGCATCGCCGCACCACCCCGTCATTGCAGCGCGCAGCGAAGTCGCAGAATCCAGACGCTACGTGGATCCTGCGGACTCATACAAAAAAACACAACGGCATCTTGAGTTATCGTTCTATATAGCATATGCTGTATGAAACAACCCGGAGAACTCGGCATGCCTCACCCCTTCCTCTCGCCCCGCAATGACCAGGTCTTCAAGCTGATTTTCGGCGACGCCCAAAACACCGGCCCGCTGACCGATTTCCTCAAGGCCACGCTTGACCTACCCCCTGAAGACCTACTGGACATCGTGCTCGTCGACCCGCACCTGCGTGGCAAAAAGCCCGACGACAAACAGGGCATCCTCGACGTCAAGGTCAAAACTGCCACCGGAAAATTGGTCGACATCGAAATCCAGGTTGCCGAACGCCCCCAGATGCGTGAACGCATCGTCTTCTACCTCTCCCGCATGATTACCGAGCAGGTCAGCCGGGGGGAAGATCA
>JAITMK010000149.1 GCA_031277415.1 Azoarcus sp. | reverse complement strand
CTGGACTGCTTTGCCGGGGACAAGGATGTCTACCTCTCCATCATTCGCTCATATGTCGATAGCACATCAACCCTCATAAACCAGATATGCAATGTCACCGAGGAAACACTTGCAGACTACGCGATCCGCGTCCACGGCATCAAAGGCAGCAGTTACGGCATCAAGGCCAATGAGATCGGAAAACAAGCCGAAGAACTGGAACATGCCGCCAAGGCAGGCAATTTTCAGTTGGTAAGCCATAAAACTCCTTTTTTCGTCGAAAACACCCAAAAGCTCTTGAGTGCGCTTTCCAAACTGTTCAAGGCCGACACAACCGACAAACCATGCCGGGATGCGCCCGATGAAACCCTGTTGGACCAAATGGAAGAATCTGCTGCAAATTTCAATATTGATGAACTGGAAGAAACAATAAAGTCACTTGAATGTTTTAAATATGAAGCACAAGCGGAACTCGTTACCTGGTTACGCGAAATGGTCAATCATATGGATTTTTTGGCCATAACAGATCGGCTTGCAAAGCGAAAGCAGGAAGCTTCAAAGGACTAGAAAATGATGAAACAACCCACTTCCAGGCAAACCATCGTAATGGTCGACGACAATGTGACCAATCTGAACATCGCCCGCAATGTTCTTCGCAGCCATTACGAAACCTATGCCCTGCCTTCAGGCACTGTTTTGTTCAATCTACTGGAAAAAATTACCCCCGATCTCGTCCTGCTTGACATTGAAATGCCTGGCATAAGCGGTTTTGAAGCCATCAAGAAATTGAAGGCCGATGAACGCTTGTCCGGAATCCCGATTATTTTCGTCACTTCCCGGTACGATGAAAGCAGTGAACTGGAAGGGCTTTCGCTTGGCGCGATCGATTACATCACCAAACCTTTTTCTCCGGCGCTGTTGCTGCGTCGAATAAAAAACCATTTACTCATTGCTGCGCAAGAAAAGGAACTGAAAAATTTCAATGCCAACTTGATGGACAAAGTAAATGAAAAGGCTAGCCAAATCATTCAGATGCAATTTGCCATTTTGAATGTTGTAGCAGAGCTGGTCGAATTCCGAGACCGCAAAACAGGAGGACACATTGCACGTACACAGCAATATTTGGATCTCTTGTTAAAGAAAATGCTAAATAATGGAATTTATCTTGAAGAAATTTCATCCTGGGATTTGACTTTCCTGATTCCTTCCGCGCAACTTCATGACGTGGGTAAAATCGCCATCAGTGACACTATTCTGAATAAACCCGGAAAACTGACACCGGAAGAATTCGAAATCATGAAAACGCATGTCAGACGCGGAATAGATGCAATTGAAAGAATCGAACATGAAACCCATGAAGACAGTTTTCTTTACCATGCCAAACGTTTTGCTGGTTATCACCATGAAAAATGGGACGGCACCGGTTATCCGCATGGGCTGGCTGGCAAGGATATTCCCCTGCAAGGGCGATTGATGGCTATTGCTGATGTTTACGACGCATTGATTTCTTCACGCTCCTACAAGGAAGCAATACCGCTTGATGTGGCAAAATCGATCATTCTGGATGGTAACGGCAAGCATTTTGACCCGATACTCATCAATGTTTTCCGCGATGTGGTCGATGGCTTTGAAGAAATTGCCACAGTCAGCCGCAATAAAGGAGATTCCTTTATTTTCAAATGGACCGGGTCAGCATGAATATTCGGTGAGTATTCGGAACCGGACTGCCGTACATTACTCTTCGTCGCTGATAATATGAAAACTGAACGACGAGGAAGAGTAGTCCCTTGGAATCCCCCCCAAGCCAACCATGCCATACCCGTGCAGTACGCAATTGTCGCGTTTCAGGATCACCAGTTCAGCTTCACGGCCAAATTTCACCCAGGTTCCGTTGGTACTGAAATCGGTCAGCGTGCACTGCCCGCCAACCCACTCGATACGCGCATGACGGCGTGACACTCGCCTGTCGTCGATGACCAGTCCGCAACTTTCACTCCGCCCGATGACGAGCGCGCCGTTTTCGGGTAAAAGTTGCATATGGCGGCCATTCAAATCGATGTCGGCCCTTTGTGCCGGTGCCGTACCGAGGCGCTCACCGAGCAGGTCGGATGGGCCGGTGATCGTGGTCTCGGCAGAGTGCTTCAAATCAAACCGCCACACCCTGAACAGGCCTGCCTTGCCTCTGATGGCGATACGATCAATGCCCGTACAAAGCATTTGCATCGATTCGGGCAAACGGGAATACAGGGATTCGCCGAGAAGAATCTCATTGGCCTCAGCGCGATCACCGAGTCGGGCTGCGACGTTGACTGCGTCACCGTAACAATCTCCGTGCTGCTCGATAACCAGACCGAATTCAATTCCGACCTTGAGGCCCAAAGGTGTATTTGTATTGTCAATATGCTCCATATTGCATTCGTAGAGCACGTCCCGGGTATGGGAAGCGGCCTCGACTGCATCATCGCTTTGGTCGAACAATACCAGCAGTCCATCTCCAAGGAATTTGACGACTCGCCCGCCTGCTCGCGTGAAATGACTACCAAGCATTTGGGTACATCGGGTTACCACGTTGGTTGCGATAGTATTACCTTGAGACTCAAACAGTTTCGTGCTGCCGGTCAAATCGGCAAACACGACTGTCTTGTCAGCCTGCTCAGGGATTCTCTGTTCAGGGACACTCTGTTCGCTATCGTCCCTATCGTCATCCGCAACCATTTTCATTGAATCACCAAATACCGATGTTGATATTCTACACCCTGATACCAGGAAACTTCTTGATTCAATCCGAAAAAGGCAATTCGATCTGGTCATCGACGCTGTATTGATAATCGCGGAACACATGCTCGGCGCTCAGCAAACGATAACGCCCATCTGATTCCCGCAGGCTGGTCTCTTTGAGACGCCACGTATAATGACCACACGTCCAGCAATGAAAATTGCGCATATGCGTACATAGGCATGTTTTATCCCAAATTTTGGGTTTTTGCCCCTTTTGCAAATTCGCTTTTTCATATTCCCAAGCTTCCGCATATTGACAATGGCCGGAAGCATCAAGCAAATAACCAAACGCTTCGCAATTGGGGCGCACGCCGCTACCAAGCGCGGGACATTCCTTGAGCATACGCATCGGATATCCGGTCGGCGAGATATTGTTTACTTCGATCTGATCTTCGGTCGCCCGGAAATAAACCTGTTTCACATCATCCGGCAAACCGCATTCCTGCGTAACGGTAAACCGGGTCGCCACCTGCACGGCGGCGGCTCCCTGCCCCAGGAATTTCACCGCGTCACTGCCCGTGAAGATTCCACCGGCGGGAATCAACGGAATATCGAGTTTTTCGGAATGCAGCCAATCCCGGATTTCCGCCAGGATATCCACGAGATTGTATTTCACCCAGTCTTCCCCAAAACCGAGATGTCCTCCGGCCAGGGGACCTTCGACCACGATGTAATCAGGCAGCCTGCCGCTGCCGCGCGCGTTCTTCTTCAGAAAAAGTTGAAGCGCGCGCAAGGACGAAACGATGATGCCAAGCTTGACGTCATGGAACCGAGGATGATCCTGGATCAGCGCAAAGGAACCCAGATGCAGACCGGCGGCCAGGGTGATGCCATCGATGCCCGCATCCATCGCTGAACGCAGCCTGACCCGCAGGGTTTCGCGCGGGTTGTTCATGGTCAGTTTTTCCATGCAGTTCACGAACACCAGGCCGGGGCCGCGCTTGGCTTCCATCGTGTTGCCCACATGCAGGCGGGTCGCCTCGGCGAGCAGGCCAAGATCGAATTGCGCCGCCGATTTGTCGAGATTACCAACATTGAATTTGTACTGGCTGAGCCTGTCCTTGACGTAGCGCGTATGAAAGCGCCGGTCGGTGACGGTATGCACCATCGCATCCGAGATATGGCCTATGCCGCCAAGGCGCGCCACCTCGACCGCCAGCATGGCGGTTGAAATATCAACCCCCATACCCCCCACCATGATTGGGATCAACTCGTGTGAACCGAGTTGCAGGCGGAAATCATCTACACGCTTCATTAGCCATATCCGTTCTGACGCAGAATGCCATTATCACCTACTGCCGGATTCTACGCATCACAACATTTTTTCTACGCCGCATATCATTCAACCGTAACGCTTTTTGCGAGATTGCGCGGCTTGTCGACATCGGTGCCCCGCACCAGAGCCACATGGTAGGCAAGCAACTGCAATGGGACAACGTGCAACACCGGGGATAGCATGCCGTAATGCTCGGGCATACGCAGGACATGTATACCTTCGGAGGCGGCAATCCTGCAATCGGCGTCAGCGAATACGTACAGTTCCCCTCCCCTGGCACGCACTTCCTGCAAGTTGGATTTGAGCTTTTCGAACAAATCATCAGCGGGCGCAACCGCAATGACCGGCATACGTTCATCGACAAGCGCGAGCGGCCCATGCTTGAGTTCACCGGCGGCATACGCCTCTGCATGAATATAGGAAATCTCCTTGAGCTTGAGCGCGCCTTCCATCGCAATCGGCCAGTGTTGGCCGCGTCCGAGGAAAAGCGCGTGCTCCTTGCCCGCAAAATGTTGTGCCCAGCGTTCGATTTCCGGTTCGAGTTCAAGCACTTTTTTCAGCGCAACCGGCAAATGACACAACGCCGCCAGGAGTTTTTCTTCCTCGCCCGCGGAAAAACACCCGCCTCGTTTGGCCAGGAGCAGTGACAATAACGCGAAAGCCACCAACTGCGTAGTAAATGCCTTCGTCGACGCCACGCCGATCTCAGGCCCCGCGTGCGTAATGAACCGCAGGGCAGTTTCGCGCACGATGGCCGATTCAGGCACATTGCAGATTGCCAGCGTGCGTTCCATTCCCAATGTACGCGCGTATTTGAGCGCAGCCAGCGTATCAGCCGTCTCGCCCGACTGTGACACCGCCACGACCAATGTGGCGGGATCGGCTACCGGCTTGCGGTAGCGGTATTCACTGGCAATTTCTACCGAAACGGGCAGTCCCGCAAGCGCCTCCAGCCAGTAACGTGCCACCAGCCCGGCATGGTAACTGGTTCCACAAGCCAGAATCTGTACCCGCCGCACTCCGGCAAATACATCGCCGGCCAATGCGCCAAAAATCCCCTCCGGAACCGAACGGCTGCCCAGGATCGTTCCCAGTGTGTTCGAGATCGCTTGTGGCTGCTCGAAGATTTCCTTCTTCATGAAATGCCGGTATGGACCAAGTTCCATCGCTTCGGGCACAAGACTGGAAAGATGCGCCTGACGCTCCACGATCTCGCCATCCGCCCGCACGATGCGGACAGCCTCACGGGAAAGTTCGGCGACATCGCCATCTTCCAGATACACCACCTTGCGCGTCACCTGAAGCAGCGCCGCAACATCGGAGGCCGCGTACATGCCATCTTCACCAATGCCCAACAACAGGGGCGCACCGTGCCGCGCCACCACCGCCCGCGCGGGATCGGAATCAGCGATGACTCCGATCGCATAAGCGCCTTCCAGTTCACTTGCCGCCAGACGCACGGCCTCGAACAGATCGGGCACGGTTTGCCGCTTATGGTGAATCAGATGGGCGATGGCCTCGGTATCGGTATCGGAGGCGAACACGTAACCGCGCGCCTGCAATTCGGCCCGGATCGACTCGAAATTCTCGATGATGCCGTTATGCACCACGGCAACGCCTTCCGACAGATGCGGATGGGCATTGCGCTCCGATGGTGCGCCGTGCGTTGCCCAGCGCGTATGGGCAACGCCGAGGGAAGCCGTCAGGCAGTTGGATTCGACTTGCGCCGCCAGTTCGTTGACCCGGCCACAGGCTCGCAACCGGACGAGTGTGCCGGGAACGTCGTTCTGCTCACCAGACACGGCCAGCCCGGCAGAATCGTAACCACGGTATTCGAGCCTGCGCAGACCCTCGATGAGCATGGGAACAATATTACGGGTAGCGATAGCAACAACGATGCCGCACATGCGGTTTCTCCAGTGAGCGGATTACCCGCCTTTTTTAGCGGGCCGCGTCCAGCCTGCGAAACTTTGCTGCCGTGTGCGCGACACCGTGAGTTGGTCAGGCGGCGCATCGCGCGTGAGTGTCGTTCCCGCCCCGAGCGTTGCCCCCCGGCCCACCCGCACAGGCGCAACCAGTTGAGTATCGGAACCGATGAACACATCGTCACCGATCTCGGTGCGATATTTGTTGGCTCCATCGTAATTGCAGGTAATCGTTCCCGCGCCGATATTGACCCGTGCCCCGACGTCGGCATCGCCGATATACGACAGGTGATTCGCCTTGGAATCGTCAGAAATGGCGCTGTTCTTGATTTCGACGAAATTTCCGATGTGCACGCCATCGGCAAGCGTGGTTCCGGGTCTTGTCCGGGCAAACGGGCCGAGTACGCACGCTTTGCCCGTTACCGTACCGTCGAGATGCGAAAACGGCGCTACGCGCGTTCCGCTGCCGATCCGGACATCGCGGAGCACACAATTCGCTCCGACGACGACATCATCGCCCAACTCGACCCGGCCTTCGAATACGCAATTGACGTCGATCTCCACATCTCGCCCGCAAACAAGTTCACCACGCACGTCAAGCCGCGCCGGATCGATAAGCGTCACCCCGGCATCCATGAGCCTGCGCGCCACAGATGCCTGGAACATTCGTTCAAGACCCGCCAGTTGCGCCTTGCTGTTCACCCCCAACGTCTCGGAAACATCATCGGGCGCGACGGTGACGATTTCCACCCCATCGCCAACCGCAAGGCCGACGATGTCGGTCAGATAATACTCGCCCTGGGCGTTATCGTTGCCGATACGACCGAGCCAGTCGCGCAATCTGGCTGCGGGCGCGACAAGGATGCCGGTATTGACCTCATGTACACGGCGCTCAATGGGCGTTGCATCCTTCTCTTCGACGATGCTTCTCACGCGTCCTGCGCCATCGCGCAGAATGCGCCCATAGCCCGTCGGATCATCGATTTCGACCGTGAGCAAAGCCAGCCGATCCCGCCCTGCCGCATCCTTGAGCCGCGCGAGCGTGGACGTACCAATCAGGGGCACATCACCATAGAGCACCAATACCCGCGCATCGGCAGACAAATGCGGTACGGCCTGCAATACCGCGTGCCCCGTTCCCTGTTGTGGGTTTTGCTCCACCCAAACGAGATCGGGCGCATCGAGCCGTGAGCGTACCGCCTCGCCGCCATGACCGTAAACGACGCAAACTCGCCGCGCTCCAAGCATACGGGCGCTCGCCAGCACATGCGCAAGCAAGGGACGGCCCGCAAGTGGTTGCAATACCTTGGGCAAAGCCGAGCGCATACGTTTACCCTGCCCGGCGGCGAGAATCACAACTTCCATTAATTCTCCGGGAAACAAATTTTGCAAGTTTATCACTTGCCGTACCTGCCTGACCGCCGAAATGCATGCCCCGCCGCCCGAAGCCGCCATCATCCCGGAGTCATTGAACTTTTCAGGTTACCGTGCGACAACTGCGCTTTCCTTGACATGATCGATATGCCCGCTAAAAATATCCGTCATGCAAAAGAACGCTTCCATATGATTTTCAAACAATCCAAGCGTCTTTACGGTATGCTGACGGGTGTTGCCGCACTGAAAAGGCTTGCTGAATACATGAACACTGATAAGTAATGCATACCGTGCATTACCGTTCGGTCAATCGACCGCCATAACTAAAAGTGAAAGGAGGCATCCATACATGAAATCCATCCTCGTTCTCAACGCAGGTTCATCGAGCCTGAAATTCGCCATCTTTCCTCTGGAACCCACGCTGGCTGAACATCCGGCGCTTTCGGGTCAAATCGAAGGCATCGGAGCCACTCCCAAGCTCTCCGCCAAAACATCCGACGGCAAACGCTTCAAGGAAGATGTCGCCCTCACGGGCGATCTGACCGAACAGCACCGGGCGTCCCTCTCCTACCTGTTTCACTGGGTCGAGACCAACGCGCCTGAATTGAAAATCTCTGCGGCGGGCCACCGCGTGGTGCATGGCGGAGAAGATTACAGTGCCCCGGTCAAGCTCGACACCGGCATCCTGGCCAAACTCGAAACCCTCATTCCTCTCGCGCCACTGCATCAACCGCACAACCTGCGGGCAGTCAGCACGATTTTCAGTTTGTTGCCCGACGTCCCTCAAGTCGCCTGCTTCGACACTGCCTTTCACCGGCACAACCCCGAAGTCGCGCAAATCTATGGTCTGCCGCGTGAACTCACAAAAGGCGGCATCAAGAGCTACGGCTTCCACGGCCTGTCCTACGACTACGTCACCCGTACCCTGCCCAAGGTCATCGGGGAAAAAGCCCAGGGCAGGATCGTCATCGCCCACCTGGGCAATGGCGGCTCGATGGCCGCCGTATGCAACGGCACGGGCGTAGCCACGACGATGGGTTTTTCCACCCTCAACGGGCTGCTCATGGGAACCCGTTGCGGCTCCATCGACCCCGGCGTCCTGCTCTACCTGATCGACCAGAAAGGCATGGACTACGCATCGCTCACCCAGTTGCTCTACAAAGACTCTGGTCTTCTGGGCGTCTCCGGGATCAGCCAGGACATGCGTGACCTGCTGTCCTCAGACGCACCCGAAGCCCGCGAGGCGGTCGATCTCTTCTGCTACCGGATTGCGCGCGAACTCGGCTCGCTCGCTGCGGCGGCAGGCGGACTCGACGCACTGGTCTTCACCGGCGGCATCGGTGAAAACGCCGCCGTTATCCGCGAGCGCGTCTGTGCCCTTTCGGCCTGGCTCGGCATCGACATCGACCCGGCCGCCAACGCCGAAAACAAACTGCGCATCGACAGTCCGAAGAGCCGTACCATCGTCGCCGTCGTGCCCACCAACGAAGAAGGCATGATCGCCCGCTACACTGCCGAAGTATTGAACCTGTAAAAATCCTTCGGGCTAACCCCGGCCTTGATGCCGAGGTTAGCCCGATATGGTTCGGGGGAGCCTTCGGCTCCATAAACACGTGCCTCGCCCGCTTCGCCATAAACGGCGAAGATTGCGTTCAATACAAATACATATCAACGGAGAAATCTCATGTCCCGCAAAGTTCCTATTGGCATTTCAAACAAACACCTGCATTTGTCCGAAAAAGACCTGGCAACACTGTTCGGTGAAGGATATCAGCTCACATCGTACAAAGCCCTCGTGCAGCCAGGCCAATACGCCGCAAACGAACAGGTCGATATCCACGGCCCCAAGGGATCATTCAAAAACATCCGCATCATTGGACCGACCCGCCCGAAGACACAGGTTGAAGTTTCCCTGACGGACGCGCGCGCGCTCGGCATCGACCCTCCCGTGCGCGAATCCGGCAAGCTCGACGGCTCTCCCGGTGTCAAGCTCGTTGGCCCCAAGGGCGAAGTTGAACTGGAATCCGGCGCAATCGTGGCGCTGCGCCACATTCATCTCTCGCCGGAACAGGCCAGGGAAGCGGGGCTTCAGGATAAAGACCTCGTCGACGTCAAGACCTATGGCAAAAGGCCGCTGATTTTTGAAGACGTGCTCATCCGTTCAGGCGAAGGCCACTTCCGCGAATTTCACATCGACACTGACGAAGCCAACGCGGCAGGCATTTCCAACAACGACGAAGCGGAAATCCTCGGGAAGAAAAACTGAAGAACTCTTCAGAAAGGGGATACCCCAAGCCCTCTCCCGTTTGCCGGGGAGGGCTTCGTTTTTCGCCTCGATCAACGCTTTCCGCGTGACGGTGCAGGCTTGGGCTGCGGTTTTGCCTCCGGGGCTGTTTGCGGCGCTCCCGACCAGACCCACTCGATCAGCGCATCCTGAGCCTTGCTTGAGGAAGCGGCCTCGGGATGATTGACCATCATCACCACGGCATGGCGACGCCCGTTCTGATCGAGCACATAGCCTGCCATGGTTCTCACATCGTTGACCGTGCCCGTTTTCAAATGCGCCTGCCCGTTTGCGGGGCTGCCACCCAGGCGGCGGCGCGCCGTCCCATCGCGTCCGGCAACCGGCAACGAAGCGACAAAATCCGGCATCCACGAGCGTTGCCAGGCACGAACCAGCAACGTTCCGAGGCTATCCGCGCGAATACGGGCGTTGCGGGACAACCCCGAACCGTTGTCGATCACCAGCCCGGACACATTGATACCTTCCCTGATCAAACTCTGGCGCGCAGCTTCAACCCCGGCTGACACCATATCAGCGGCAGGCGCCGCACGAAGAACGTTGCCATTATCAGCCGCTTCAAAGCCGGGACGCCCCACCTGGGCCAATATTTGCCGGGCGATGACATTGCTCGACCATTTATTCATGGTGCGCACAATCTCGCCCAGCGGGACGGATTCGTCAGAAATCAGGGTTTTCGCATCGGCTGGCGCAACACCGTTTTTCACTTGCCCAATCATCGTGCCACCCAATTCCCACCACAAAGCCCGCACCATCGCCACGCCATAATTGGACGGCGCAAGCGGCGATATGGCCCAGACGCGCGACCCGCAACTGGCAGGCAAACTGCCCGAAAGCGTCAGGCGACCGTTCTGCGCGGTGTGTGCTTTGAGATCACGATACCAGGGTTCGCAATTACCGCCGGAAGTCACGATCTTATTGTCGATTTGTACCCCCATCAGCAGCGGCTCTGCAACAAGGCTGACGGCTTCCTGTGGCCGGGAGCCGGGAAAAAGCACCAGCTCTTGCGTATTGAAATGGATCAACAGCCCGTCCCCGCCACTGTTGTATGGACGCAGACCTTTCCCGTCAAATGCAAAGGGATCGTGCGCGGGCAGCACCAGTGCCGAATGATCGAGCACAATGTCACCGTCAATCTTGGAGAAACCCAGACTGCGCAGCCGCCGCAACAAGCGCCAGAGGCGCTCATACGTCAGCATCGGATCACCATCGCCTACCAGGTAAACATTGCCCACCAGGACGCCGTCTTCCCGGAGGGTGCCCGTGGTTGCGATGCGGGTCGTCCATGTTTTTTCTGAACCGAGCACATCCAGCGCAGCAAAGGTCGTAACAACCTTCATCACCGAAGCCGGATTCATCGGGCGTTCGGCATTGAACGCCAGCACGGGATGTTTCGCATCCACCGGCTGCACCCATATTGCCACTGCGTCCGCCGGTATGCGGGCATATCCAAGTTCCGCGCTCACGGCTGGCGGCAAGTTCCCCGCCGGGGCTGCCTCTGTTGCCGGAGCCAGGATAAAAAGCGCAAAAGCCAGCGCGACCGGCACAAAACCTGATACAAGAGAAGAACAACGCGACCAGGACAACATATGCACGGACGATGACGACATTAATGTGAGAAACATTGCACTAAAACCTGGCAACATCATCATTACCTTCCGATAAAGAGCGAAATGAGTGGATTTGGGCATTATGACCGTACTGTGGCGGATCTCATGAAGGAAATCGCCATTTGTTGCATCCTGCTCGAACTGGACTGGACGGATGCGGATCAGGTACGAACATTGGTCAACGAGTCCCTTGATTGCACATCCGAACAGCACCTCGCCATGCTGCATGCTTCAGACGAACGAACAAGGAACCGGGGCAAGTTGTTTGCACTTCTCACCCTGCTCCTCGACACCGAACGGCAAAGCGCACAGGTCGGAGTCCAGGTCACATACCCCGGTTCCAAACTCTGGCAGGCATTGAATCGGGCCTTCATTGAAGCCTATGCCCGGCTCGACGGCAGCGGACACTCCAGCGCATAGAGCGATTCCACCGTCTCCCGGGCGCGCACGAGATGAACCTGCTCCCCATCTACCAGCACCTCGGCAGCACGAGGGCGGGAATTGTAATTGGAACTCATACTCATCGAATAAGCGCCCGCCGACAACAGCGCGAGCAAGTCGCCCTCCTCCACGGCCAGATCACGGTCGCGCGCGAGAAAATCCCCGCTCTCGCAAATCGGCCCCACCACATCGACCGTTCGCTTCGGCACGTCCCGCTCGACCACCTCCACCGCACCATGCCAGCCGCCGTAGAGCGACGGACGCAGCAAATCGTTCATTGCCGCATCGACAACAGCGAAATTCTTTTCCTCACCCAATTTCAGATACTCGACCCGCGTCAACAGCAGACCGGCGTTTCCGGTAAGCGAGCGCCCCGGCTCGAAACACAACTCCTCCGGCCGATCTTTGAAAAGCTCCAGCAACGGCGCAAGATAAGCCTCCACCGTGGGAACCGATTCGTCCCGGTAACGAATCCCCAATCCCCCGCCGAAGTCGACATGTTCCAGGTGAATGCCCTCCGCTGCGAGTTGGCCGATGAGATCGAGCATCCGGTGCGCCGCCTCCGCCATCGGCGCAGGATCGAGCAATTGCGAACCAATGTGGCAGTCGATGCCGCAAACACGCAGATGGGGCAAAGCCGCCGCCTGCCGATAAAGCGCCAGCGCATCCCCATATGCCACCCCGAACTTGTTGCTCTTCAACCCCGTCGAAATATAAGGATGCGTTTTCGGATCGACATCCGGATTCACCCGAAGCGCCACGGGAGCCGTCCTGACCATCTCTGCCGCGATCTCATTCAACCGCTCGAGTTCGGAAGCGGATTCCACGTTGAAACAGCGAATTCC
>JAITMK010000169.1 GCA_031277415.1 Azoarcus sp. | reverse complement strand
CCTCGTTTGCCAGGGCATCTTGTCCTCCAGGAGAACAAAAATGCTCACACTAATGTGTATACGATGTCCCCGAACAAGTGTTCACCATGTCTCCGGTCTGAACACCCGCAAGCGGGAGAAGGGATTGTGTCGTGCTTTGTTAGGAGGCATGCTGTAGCTTCGATGCTAAATTATGTTATATTTCTAAACATAGCTAAACGGAATGATATGAAAACGAGGATACTCAAATCAGTTGCATATTTGATGCTTTTCGCATTATTGTCGCTTACTATCGGTTGGCTGATATACCCTTGGCTGTTAGATGCCATTATAGCGGGTAGCGGTGTAACGCTATCCTCTCCGTCAATCAGCGCATTGACAACCAACAGATTATGGGCAGCTTTATCATTTGCGTTACTAGGCGCTGTAACAAGCGGTTTTTCCTTATTCCTTAAGCATAAAATTACAACAGATGCCGTTTCAGGCGGCATGGTCAGCCTAATCCTGATTGCCTTAAGTTCAGTTGCAGGTTGGCTCTTTTATATACAACACAAAATTGCTTCGACTGTTCGCGGTTTCACCAACGTATCAGTCTCTATCGAAAGCATCCCTGTTTACGAAGCCGGAATATTCGCGAGTATCGCCGTTCTTCTGACCACGTTACTGCTCATCGTGTGGGCCGCCCAGAAAAAACAACGCACTTCATAATCAGAGCATCCTCAAACCATGACAAAACAAGGTCTTGTCATGATACGCCCCCCCTCCGGCAACGGCCAGTGCGGCGGGTAGGACACCCCACAAAAGTAAAGCCCGTCCGGCACGAAAGTCGGCGCGCCTTTCGCCCGCTCGCGGCACACCAGCAGTTCGCCGATCCATTGCGGCAATCGCCCGCCCTTGCCGACCATCACCAGCGCGCCAACGAGATTGCGCACCATGTGATGCAAAAACCCGTTTGCCCGGAAGTCGAACGTAACGATGCTGCCTTCGCGCGCCACACGGGCCTCGTGCATGATCCGTATGGGTGTTTTGCCCTGGCAGGACGCAGCGCGAAAGGAAGAAAAGTCATGCTCGCCGACCAACTGCGCAGCAGCAACAGCCATACTCTCCACGTCGAGCGGCAGGTGAAACCAGCCCACCCGCCCGGCCAATACCGCCGGCCGCACCGGCGCGTCATAAAGCAGGTAGCGGTAACTGCGCTCGTAGGCAAGATAGCGCGCATGAAAACCTTCGTCGACTTCCACCGCCCAGCGAACCGCCACGCCTGCCGGAAGCCGGGCGTTGGTTCCCCGAACCCAGGCCGTCGTGGAACGATGCGCCCCGGTATCGAAATGCACGACCTGGGCGGTGGCATGCACACCGGCATCGGTACGTCCGGCGGCATGAAGCCTGACAGATTCACCGGCAATCATCCCAAGCGCGCGCTCGACGGTATCCTGTACCGTGTTGCCGTGATGCTGACTCTGCCAGCCTTTGAACTCATTTCCCGCATATTCGATGCCAAGCGCAATTCTCATCGCAGCCACCACAGGAGAATACACGCTCCAAGCGGCAGAACGATGTCCCTGATACCCAGGCGTTCGCGTATCAATTGCACGGTATCAGGAACGGCAAGAACAGGCGGATTCAGCCAGGTTTTCCAATCCTGCCAGGGGCGCCTGCCATTGCGCGCGGCACCGGCATGGTGCAACACAAGAAGCAGCCGCAAGGCGATACGCTCCGTTGGCAGACCGAATACCCTGCACGGACGAATAAGCGCGTAAAGGCCGCTCACGAGACGATCCGCCGGTATGCGTTCAAGCAAAATCGCCACCCAGCACACCAGCGCCACCAGACGGCCTCCATGCGTGAGAGCAAGCAACAAGCCTTCCCGACTGGGACTCGCGCGCGGCCAATCCATGAAAACCGCCTCCCCCGGCGTAAACCACGCAAACAACACCAGGATTGCCAGCAGGAGAACGCGAATTCTGATGAGCAACTGCATACACCGCAAACGCGCGCATACAAGCGCCACGGCCAGGCTCGCGGCTGTCAGCGCAGCAAGGTTCCAGCCTTCAGCCCGTTGCACGAGAAGAGCCGCGGCCACCCACAGGAAAAGGATCGATCCCGTATGCATGTTTCAATCCACGCCCGTAACCGAGCGACAACGACGCTTGGAAGAGGTTACGCCTCTCCCAAGCGGGATTATCCCCCTAAGGAACATCTGCATAACCCCTTCGGTCATTCTGCGCGTAGCGAAGCGAAGTCGCAGAATCCAGACGTTGCATGGATCCTGCGGTATCAAGCAGGATGACGGGTGGTGAAAGCAGAGGTAATGCAGAGTTTCCCTAAAGGGGGAGGTTTCAAACCGGAGTTAGTTTTCGATGAAAAGACGCCGCCGCAGGATACATCCTGCGGCGGCAGACAAGAAAAGTTGACTCAACCCAGATTGGCGATCAAAGCCTTGGCTTCTGCCTTTTGTGTGACATTGCCTTCGGCGGCAACCTGCCGAAGCAGTTCCAGCGCACCTTCGTTGTCGCCCATGTCCCTATAGGCCATCGCCAGTTCGAGCTTGGTATCGATTTCCTCATCGTTCAATGTATCGGACTGGTCGTCGGCAGGCACGGACGACTGCCGACCTTTGGTATTGGTCGGGAAAGCAGTATCCGGTTTGAGATCGAGGTCGAGATCGAAATCGAGCGCGTTCGGATCGAAACCCGTCTTTTCGAGATCCAGTGTTACATCATCGCCATGCGCGTTGCCACCCTGCGCGGATGGCAATACGACCGTCCTGGTCATGTCAACAGAGGGATCTTGCGCAGACACATCGAAATCCAGCGGCTCAGCCAGATCGTTTGCTGCCTTGGGCAGCGTGCTACCGGCTTTCCTGGAAGCAGCAGCCGGTTTCCTGGTTACGGTGACGGAAATAGGCTGCTTACCCGTCTCGGAAGCCGGTTTCGACTTACCGAGATCGAAATCGATGCTTCCCGCAACTTTCGGCGTGGTTTCGGCTGGTTCAAACTGGAAATCGACCTTCGTGGGTTCTTCGGCAACTTCGACTTCCGGCTGCTGCGGTGGCACGGTTGGAGTCTTGTCGGCAACCACTCGCGTTGCCGTCATATCGTCCACCCGTCCCTGTATCGCCACGGTTTCTTTCAGTTGTTCGGCATTCGGCGCAGACGAAGTTCCAAAATCCAGATCGGACAGAGTCGGGCCGGAACTCACCGGACCCGCATCCATATTCAGCCTGGAAGGCTCTTCCAGGGTGGGTTCCAGCCCCGGTAGTAGCGATACCTCGCCGCTTTCCTGCCTGGGCGAACTGCCGGAATAGAGCGGATTGTCGGGATCAAGCCGACGCCCCATCTGCGCCGCCTTTTCCCAATCCCGGCCTTTCCCCTCCGTGCGGGAAAACAGTTCGGATGCCGTAGTTTCAAACTGCGCCAGATCCTGTCTTTGAGCATAGATTTCGAGCAGCTTGACGTAAATCGCGCCGCGCTTCGGATCCGTCTTGAGCGCGTCGTTGAGGATTTCCTCGGCCTGGCTGTCACGGCCATAAGCCATGTAAACATCGGCTTCGGCCACCGGATCAACCCCTTCATTGGTGTCGATCGACAGGCCGGTCTGACTGAAATCGGTATGGATGACGCTACTGGCGGAGGTATCCACGCTCTGTCCGCCGTTGTCCCCGAAGATCGAAGTGGCCTCACCCGGGAACATACTCGTCACATCCTGGGAGAGAGTATCCAGCCCGATGTCGGAACGCCTGTTCCGCCAGGAACGGACACCAAAGAAAATACCCAGAATCGCGATGATCAGCGCGACGCCCCCCAGGAACATCGGACTACCGAACAGATCCATCAGCGGGTCGCCACCTTCCTGATCGGATTCCGCCGATAATGTGGGCTCCTGGGATGCGGGTTCCTGCGTAGCTCCGGCCACGGCAGGCTCCGGTGCAGCCGATTCGGGAACTGTTGGCAGTTCGGGAACCGCAGGCAGTTCGGGAACCGCAGGCGGGTCGGGAAGTGCTGGTGGGTCGGGAAGTGCTGGCGGTTCTTCGGCCACAGCTACATGAGGAACAGGCGGCGGTGAGGCTTCGGCTACAGGAGGCGACTCAGTCTGCGCAGCAGGCTGTTTCTGCTGCAATTCGGCAACCTGCTTGTTTCTCAAACCGATAAGTTGTTCCTGTCTCTGGGTGAGCTCCGTGAGTTCCCGAACCTTTTCTTCGCTTTCTTTTAGTGAACTCTTTGTTACAGCGAGATTTTCCTGCAGTTCCTGCATACGGGCGACGTTGCCCTCCTGGCCTGGGGCTCCCGGACCGATCACCACTTTGTCCCGATCCTGTTCGGCAGGTGGCGGAACCGTGTCGATGGTACGTGTCCCTCCCGCGCCTTCTTCTGTCGAACTTGCGGGGCGAGCGGCAACATTCTGGGCCAGTTGTTCGCGCCAGACATTGAATTCGTGCGCGTGGACGCGCACTTCCCTGCGCGCATCGGCATGACTGGCGCTCTGCACTTCACCTTCAGACGGTATCTTGAGAATGACCCCCGACCTGAGCCGGTTGATGTTGTTGTTGATGAACGCCGTCGGATTGGAGCGGTACAAGGCCATCATCATCTGATCGAGCGTCGCATTCACAGGCAAGTGACGACTGGCAACGGATCCCAGGGTATCGCCGGATTTGACGGTGTAATCGTCTCTCCCGGGTTCCTGATAAGTCGGGGTAGGAACCGGCATGAAATCCGGAGCAACCCTTTCAGGCTCGAAAGACGGCCTTGCAGGCGGCGTAGCGGCCACGTCTTCCGTAACAACGGGTTCCGGTTCCGTGCGATCCTGAGAATACAGAAGTACCGGCTCGTCTCCCAGATCCAGAACCGGTTCCGGCTCCGATGTCAGGGCGACCGGGGGGTCAGCCGGAGGGTCAGCCGGAGGTTGCGTCAGCGAACTTTCGACCACAGGCGCAGAAGGTTCGGACTGAGCAGTTACCGTGGGGGCGACAGGCGCGGGCGGTCGAATGACCAGATCGGCCGGATCGAGCAGAATATTGTAGGTTCGGGACACACGGCCATCATCCCAGTTCAACTGGACGATCAGACTGGCAACGGCCTCGTTGACCGGGACATCGCTGCTGAGCTTCAGCACGGAACGATCACCCCTGTTTTCGACGGCAACCCGCACATTGGGCACAAACCCGGCGTAAGGGATATTTGCTTGCAGGAACATGTCGGACGGCGCTATGCGAGCCGACAGTGATTGCAATTCCTGTTGAGTCGCATTGATCTGGATTTCAGCATCCAGTGGCTCGCCCAGATTACTTCGGACAGTAAGCTGTCCAAGCCCGGCGGCCTGCGCGCAAAACGGTAAAAAGAAGATCGCTGCTGCGATCAGGGACATTCTAATAATCGGTTTCATCGCCATCCTCAAACCCTGCTTCCTGTCATCAACCAAGCAAAGGACGATATATCATGGAGCCGGGCTACAATTTACCATTAATTCAAAACACTTGCAGCAACCATTTGATGAATCGTCTCGGCTTGAATACCAAGGATTTTTCAATACGATTCAACGGAGTCTTTGGTTCCATAGCAACCTGCCTGATTTGATCACTTTGTCATACTTCCCGATAAATGACAAGGATTTCGTTTGATCGGTAGTGTCTCAGTTTAAAAAACTCCCCTCTCCCGCCCCTTTGGGGCACCCTCTCCCGCAAGCGGGAGAGGGTTTCGAGGCTCTGAAAGAAGGCCGTGATTCAAACTGAGACACTACCGTTTGATCCACGTTCAAATCGGGAAAAATACTCCCAGGACGACCGTTGACAGCGTTTGTGGTAATGAATTTCTGCATCAACGCCAATATTTCCCATTTTTCGGTATTTCATCCACGTTCATTGTTCGAGCAATATGCGCAACATGCGCCTCAACGGTTCGGCTGCGCCCCATAACAACTGATCGCCAACGGTAAACGCCCCCAGATATTCCGGCCCCATCGCCAGCTTGTGAAGCCGCCCGACAGGGACGGAAAGCGTTCCGGTGACTGCGGCAGGGGTGAGTTCGCGCTCGGAAGCTTCACGCTCATTGGGAACGACCTTTGCCCATTCGTTGCCTGAAGCGATGATTCCGGATATCTCGTCGAGCGGCACATCCTTCTTCAGTTTGATGGTCAACCCCTGTGAATGGCAGCGCATTGCCCCGATGCGCACGCACAGGCCATCGATCGGAATACTGCCCGCCGAGCGAAACGGCGGCTTGCCGAGAATCTTGTTGCACTCCGCGCCGCCTTTCCATTCTTCCTTCGATTGTCCGTTTTCAACCGGCACGTCGATCCACGGAATGAGGCTGCCCGCCAACGGCGCTCCACGGAAATTTTTGGTTGGAAATGCCGGGGAACGCATGGTTTCGGCCACCTTGCGGTCGATGTCGAGAATGGCCGAAGCCGGATCGGCAAGCAGATCGGCCACCGACGCGTGAAGCGCGCCCATCTGCGAGAGGAGTTCGCGCATGTTTTGCGCCCCGGCACCGGAAGCCGCCTGGTAGGTCATCGATGAGACCCATTCAACGAGATCGTGCCGGAACAGTCCGCCCAGACCCATCAACATCAGCGATACCGTGCAATTTCCGCCAATCCAGTTCTTGCCGCCTTTCACGAGATTATTTTCGATGACATTCTGGTTGACCGGATCGAGGACGATAACGGCGTCGTCATTCATCCTGAGCGATGAGGCTGCATCGATCCAGTGCCCTTGCCAGCCCGTTCCGCGCAGTTTTGGAAAGACTTCCTTCGTGTAATCGCCGCCCTGGCAGGTCACAACGATATCGCACGTTTTGAGCATGTCGATGTTGGCCGCGTCCTGCAGAGGCTGCGCAGCCTCCTTCCCGCCGAAAACCGGCGCTTGTCCACCCGCATTGGAGGTCGAGAAATAAATGGGCTCGAACAGGGCAAAATCATTTTCTTCCCCCATCCGCTGCATGAGCACGGAACCCACCATTCCACGCCAACCGACCAGGCCAACTCTTTTCATAACCACTCCTCAAATAATTCGCAAATTCTCACCCTTACAGGATGAAATATTACGAAAAAGTAACACAAAATAGCGTGGTGTGATTCACGCAAAAAATTCTTGTCTTTCCCAAAAAAACGCCCATTTCCTGGACAATACCATTTTTCTCATTTCACAAGTTCAGCCAGTACTGCATCACCCATTTGTTTCGTGCCGACGCGGGTCATTCCCGGCTCATGAATATCGCTCGTGCGCAATCCTAAAGCCAGCACTTTCTTGACCGCATTTTCCACCCTTTTGGCTTCTTCTTCCAGGTTGAAAGAATAACGCAACATCATGGCAGCAGAAAGAATGGTCGCCAGGGGATTAGCGATGCCCTGCCCGGCTATATCCGGGGCAGATCCGTGCGACGGTTCGTAAAGCCCCTTGTTGTTCTCGTCCAACGACGCCGAGGGCAGCATACCGATGGAACCGGTCAGCATGGAGGCTTCATCGGAGAGAATGTCGCCGAACATGTTGCCGGTCACCATGACATCGAATTGACGCGGCGCGCGCACAAGCTGCATGGCCGCATTATCCACCAGCATGTGAGACAGCGTCACATCGGGATATTCCGGCGCAAGCTCACTCATGACATCGCGCCAGAGTTGCGTCGTTTCCAGTACATTCATTTTATCGACAGAACACACTTTTTTGCTGCGTTTTCGGGCCGCCTCGAACGCGACACGCCCAATACGGCGAATTTCGGATTCCGAATAGTGCATGGTATTGAAGCCGAAACGTTCGCCATTGCGATTTTCGATTCCTCTTGGCTGCCCGAAATAAATATCCCCCGTCAATTCGCGCACAATCAGGATATCTAATCCGGAAACGATTTCCGGTTTCAGGGTGGAAGCATTCGCCAGTTCCGGATAAAGCACGGCAGGCCGCAGATTGGCAAACAGGTTCAAATGCTTACGGATGCCGAGAAGTCCGCGTTCCGGGCGCTGCTCGCGGGGCAAAGTGTCCCATTTCGGGCCGCCCACCGCGCCGAGCAAAACGGCATCGGCCTCAACTGCGAGTTTTCGGGTGGCTTCCGGGTAGGGATCGCCGGTCGCGTCGACTGCCGCGCCGCCCAGAAGCGCGGTCTCCATTTCAAGGCCGAGATTCAGGGCTTCCAGCACGCGCACGGCTTCACCCGCGATTTCGGGGCCGATGCCGTCACCGGGGAGGATGCAGATTTTTTTCGTCATATTCCGTCCTTGTCTCAAGCTGCGAACAGCCACGGCAGTTCCCGTTTGCGGCGTTCCTCGAATGCATGGATTTCATCGGCATGGCGCAGCGTCAGGCCGATGTCGTCCCAACCGTTCAACAGGCATTCCTTGCGAAACGCATCCACCTGAAACGCGATCACAACGCCATCGGGCCGGGCAATCGTCTGCTCTGCCAGATTCACGGTCAGCGAAAATCCCGGTGTGTACTCCGTAAGCCCAAAAAGCGCATCGATTTCCGCCTTGGGCAACACCAGGGGCAAGAGTCCGTTCTTGAAACAGTTATTGAAAAAAATGTCGGCAAACGACTCGGCGAGAATCACCTTGAAACCGAAATCCTCCAGCGCCCAGGGCGCATGTTCGCGGCTGGAACCGCAGCCGAAATTGGCGCGGGCAAGCAAAACCGATGCCCCCCGGTAGCGTTCCTGATTGAGCACGAAACCGGGATTCACGGGACGACGGCTGTTGTCCATGCCCGGTTCGCCCTGATCCAGGTAGCGCCACTCATCGAACGCGTTCGGCCCGAAGCCGGATCGCTTGATGGATTTCAGGAATTGCTTGGGAATGATCGCATCCGTATCGACGTTGTTACGATCCAGCGGAGCTACGAGCCCCGTGAAAGTGACGAACTTATCCATGTGCGCTTATTTTTTCCTGCGGCTTCACCTTGCTGCTCTCTGGACGGCCTTGCCGCCCGCTTCGATGTCCCTGCCGACACCATGCACGGTATTGCAGGCCGACAACCCGAAAATGCAAGCCGTCAGAAAAACGGCGCAAAAAAGTATTCCACGCTTCATCCTGGTTTCCTATGCTCAAAGAATGTCCCGTACATCGACAAAGTGTCCGGCAATGGCCGCCGCCGCCGCCATCGCAGGACTGACCAGATGGGTACGGCCACCCGGCCCCTGGCGCCCCTCGAAATTGCGATTCGAGGTGGAAGCGCAACGCTCGCCCGGCGAAAGTCTGTCGGCGTTCATGGCAAGGCACATCGAACACCCCGGTTCGCGCCACTCGAAACCGGCGGCGATGAAAATCTTGTCCAGTCCCTCCGCCTCCGCCTGACGCTTGACCAGCCCCGAACCCGGCACGACCAGCGCAAGTTTGACATTTTCCGCTTTCCTCCGGCCCTTCAGCACCGCTGCCGCCTGACGTAAATCCTCGATGCGGGAATTGGTGCAGGAACCGATGAACACCTTGTCGATCCTGATCGACCGGACGGGCATGTTCGCTTGCAGGCCCATGTAATGCAACGCCCGTTCCATGCCTTCGCGCTTCACTGCGTCCGGCTCCTTTCGGGGATCGGGAACCGTGGCCGTCACGGGCACGACCATTTCCGGCGACGTGCCCCAGGTAACCTGGGGCAGAATTTCCGCTGCATTCAGTTCCACGGTGCGGTCGAACACGGCCCCTTCATCCGAATGCAGGGTGCGCCAGACCGTCACCGCCCTGTCCCAATCCTCGCCGCGCGGCGAAAAGGGGCGGTTCCTCAGATAATTGATCGTCACGTCGTCGACGGCCACCAGCCCCAGCCGCGCGCCGGCTTCGATTGCCATATTGCAAAGCGTCATCCGCCCTTCCATCGACAGGGAGCGAATGGCGGAACCGCCGAATTCCAGCGCGTACCCCGTCCCCCCCGCCGTGCCGATCCTGCCGATGACGGCAAGCGCCACATCCTTGGCGGTCACGCCCTTGCCCAGCCGACCTTCGACCCGGATCAGCATGGTTTTCGATTTTTTCTGCACCAGGCATTGCGTAGCCAGCACATGCTCGACTTCGGAAGTGCCGATGCCGTGCGCCATTGCCGCAAACGCGCCGTGCGTGGACGTGTGCGAATCGCCGCAGACGACCGTCATGCCCGGCAGCACCGCGCCGTTCTCCGGCCCGATCACGTGCACGATGCCCTGACGCGCATCTTTGAACGGAAAATAGGCCAGCGCACCCGTTTCACGAATATTGGAGTCCAGCGTTTCCACCTGCTGACGGGAAACCGGATCGGTAATGCCCTCTTCCCAGCGATCAGTCGGCGTGTTGTGGTCGACGGTCGCCATGATGGAAAAAACGCGCCAGGGCTTGCGTCCCGCCAGTTTCAGCCCTTCAAAGGCTTGCGGACTGGTGACTTCATGTACCAGATGCCGGTCGATATAGATCAGCGCCGTCCCGTCCGGTTCTTCACGGACGACGTGATCCGACCACAGTTTTTCGTACAGCGTCCTGATGCTCATTCAATATCCCAACAACTACCCTGGAAAGGAAACGTTGATTATTTCACAAGGCTACCCGCGTTGGTAGCCGGAAATCGCTGCATTACCGCGCAGGACAGTCAAGCCGGTAGCGCCTCGCGTCAGAAGTCAGATGAGGACGCAGGCTATCCGGGTTTCCTGGACGGTTGGCGGTATCTCTCCAGCGCCTGTTCCAGAACGACGCGGTCGGACACGTCTTTGTCGCGGAGAGTTTGCTTGGTTCGCAGCAGCCCCTCCAGGTTGATGGTGCGGATAGGGATACCGTCAAGTTCCACTGTCTCGGCGTACTGGCTCAACGTCTCATAGGTTTCTCCACAGGCGTTGAGCATGATGTCCACCATGAAGGCATCGGCGACCCGAATGTTCTCACCTTCCTCGAACCAGGCCGGGTCGATGTCCTGGGCAGCGTGGTCAGGCAGGGTCATCAACGCCTCGCGTACCTTGATCCCGGTCGCGCGGGTTGCCGACACCAGCACGTCAATGTCAGTGGTGGCCCTGTGGTAACCGTGGGCGAACAGGGCGTAGCCGCCGATCAGAAAGTAGTCCACGCCCCGGTCGTTCAAGGACTGAATGAGAAACTTGAGGTCATCCAGAGTTGCGGGCCGGGTATATTGCTCAGTCATGAACGCTCCCGAGCAATCCCGGCCATTCCTCTGACCAAACAATCAAGATCGAACCGGTTGGCGTCTTCATGAGACTTGAAGCGATAGACCCCCTTGGGAATGAAGGTCTGGTCACCTGTTGGCAGCCGATGAATTTCATCGTTGAAACGCGCTCCTTCAGCCAGCAGATCGGCTGAAGCTGAGAAAGTGATGGGGCGTTCCTTGCGGTGGCCTATGGTACGCATGAGTCAGTCCTGTAGAGACTACAGCCCTTCGCGGAATTCCAGTTTTCCATCATGAAAGCAACAGTGCAGAAAAACCGCGCCTGGCTAACGTGCTGACTACATTCTTGTCGAAAGACAAAAATGCAGTCGCAACGCCACGCGCAAGACTGCGACCCGTGTATTCAATAACACCATCGGCAAAGTCGCCGCCCGCGTCAAGCATTTGCAGTCCGGCCTCAACCTCATCTTCGGCAATGACAACATGATCGAATTTGATAAAACGCCGCATGCCTGCCGCGATGGTGCTGTGAGAGTACCGCCTTTCGCCGGTATCGGTTTTTATTGATCGCATCACCCACGCAACTTCACAAAAAACATGGGTTGGAACAATGACCATCGATGCGGACTTCAGCGCATCACGTGCAACTCTGGCCTGTAGCTTGTCGTCATTCAGCATGACACGGACAATCACGTTGGCATCGACAACAAAGGCGGTCACGTCACTCCCTCCAGCCCTGCCGAATCCCTGCAACCATCAGTGATCGCCTTGTCGATTTGCTCCAGACTCAACGGCTCAACCACGCCGAAAAGATCAAAAAATGCCCCGTCCAATTCGGAGAGAGGACGTTTTTTACTCGTCGCCGAAATGCGAAGGCTGGCGTCAGGCAACATTTCAACTGACACGCGATCCCCCGGTTTGACGCCAAGGTGATTCAACAAGGTTTTGTTCACCGTGAATTGGCCTGTGCGAGATAAAGCGAAGTCCATGATTTGCGCCTGACTGTCGATATAGGCTCATTATAAATAATTATGTGGAACAATCAAATCTTGAATGCCCTTGCTGTGAAGGATGACGGATTGCCCGTAGGTTGGGTTGAGCTTGCGAAACCCTACGTTTTTTGTGGCTGGCTGGATGTTGGGATTCGCTTCGCTCGTCCCAACCTACGGGCTTGGGATTGACACGGGAATATGATGGGGTATGCTGGACGGGACTGTAAACAACAGACACGGGCCTGGAAGCCCGGAATAGAAAGGCGCAATGACCGCGCCATCTGTCGCGGTTTTTTGTTCATTGGTAGCCAGCGGGAGGGTTTTACGCTCTGCCGGTTCCTTTCTTCCGGTCTTCCAACCCGTTGACTGCCTCCCGTTTGGAAGCTGGGGGCGAAACGCAACAAAGAAAGGGAGCGGTTCCATGTGCACGAAACAGCAACAACCTGCGCAAGGCCGGTAAGTGAGAGATGACTGCCAAATGGCGCAAACCATTCACTCTTTTTTAACCATGTTTCATAAGGAGATCATTGTGGCTTTTCTCGATCACTTTCAAACAAAATGCCCAGTCTGCAAGCAAAAGCTCAAGATAAAGGCCAAGCTGTTCGGGTCTAATGTTCCTGCCGGGCAATGCCATGCGTGCCAGGCCGAACTTCGGTGGGTTCGTTCCAGCCAAAAAACAACGATATTTATCATCTGTGGAGCAATCGCCGCCGTTCTGGGTTTGTTTGTGTCTACCCTGATCAAAGGCACTATGTCGCCGTTGAACCAACTTATAGGGCAAGTACTGGGCATCTCCCTCGCCCTTGGTTATATAGGCGGAAAAGAACTGGCTGTTATTCAAGCGCCCGATAAATAGGCGCGTTTGCCTGGCATGCAACCAAGATTTTGTGGCTTTCGTTATGACGATGGAATCGTTACTTGATTTAAAACAACCCATGTAGGTTGGTGTGAGCCGCAGGCGAACCCCAACATGCGCCGTTTCGCGAAGCTGTTTCACGAAGCCGTACCTTCAAATGTTGGGATTCGCTTCGCTCGTCCCAACCTACGGGCTGTCCGCACATTTGGGCATCAAAGAAAGGATTCAGGATCATCCAAACATTCTTTCATGTATTTTTTATCGGCCTCAAATAATCCAAGCCTCTTGAAACCAGGCCAATTTGGGATATTTTTCAATCCGAACTCCCATATTTTAGTGAAATACTTCCATGACTGCGGGGTTACCCCCCACTCTTCATACGGTAATTGCTGATGAATAAATCCTCTGGTTATCAATAAATCAGCAAGGAATTCTTGGCCTTCTCTACTGAGAGGAGCGTGTTCTCCTTCATCAGGCCAAACGAGGCAGTTTTTATAAAATCCAAAGCTTGGCTTTGCATTTTCGTCATAGAGCAAGCCGTTCAAAATATCAATCTCCTTTTCCGTGATCGTCATTTTTTACCTCCTATGACCTGCCTGGATTTTTCGTACCACGTTGATTTAGAGACGGGCTTGAGTTGATAAATCTGTTTGTGCCATTCTGGCCGCCTGTTGCGGGGTCATGTAACCCAAGCTGGAGTGCGGCCT
>JAITMK010000165.1 GCA_031277415.1 Azoarcus sp. | reverse complement strand
CAAAGGCTATTCGCTACATGGGAGCGGTTCAAATCGACGATCCCCGGCCTGACAGACGAACAACATGAAGCTATAAAGCCGCGCCGCCCGCGCGTGTTCTGCGGCTCGCTCTGCGATGTGTTTGATAACGCTGTACCGAGACAATGGCGCTTTGACCTGTTCAGGTTGATATCAGAGACACCGCACCTTGACTGGCTTTTGCTAACAAAGCGCATCGGGAACGCGCCATCAATGATTGATGCGGCGATCCGCACGATCAAAGACTCCGCGCCAGGGCCGTGGGGAAATTGGAGAAACGTCTGGCTCGGCATTACCGTCTGCAACCAGGAAGAATACGACCGTGACATTACGAAGCTGGCGGCGATACCAGCGGCAAGGCGGTTCCTGTCGATTGAGCCGATGCTTGGCCCGATTAATCTTCGTCTTTACGAAAGCGAAGGGTTGCCGACAGATGATGAGCCTTTCCGCGAGCGTCATCACCTCATTCATCAAATCATCGTCGGCGGCAAGACAGGCGCGAAGGCGCGGCCAATGCATCCAGACTGGGTGCGCTCGATCCGCGACCAGTGCCAAGAGGCTGGCGTGGCGTTTTTCTTCAAGGCTTGGGGGGAATGGGGTTTTGAACCATATCCGCGTATCGGAATGAAACCATACGAATCCGTCACCATAGACGGTGAGCAACTATTCAAGTGCGGCAAGAAACGCGCCGGTCGCCTGCTAGACGGGTGTGAGTGGAACGAGGTACCGGAATGAAAGCCGTAAATCTTTCAATCCCTGTACGGGTGAGCGACTGCGGAAAGTATTGCGACGATCACTGCAAAGAACTTAGAGAGGGAAATCCTTTTTACTGTGTCATCTTTACCGAAAAAAGGTCTTTTTTTCCTCAAATTTTGAAAGCAAAAATAGCTGGTAAAAATGTCCTTGTGTATCGCTGCAAGCAATGCCTCGACGCGGAAATTGTGGCGGGGAATCGAATTAACAAACCTATTTCTTGCGCAGCCGTAAATAAGATAGTCGAGACCATTCCAGTAGACGCGGAGATTAAGGAGTAGGTGAAATGATTACAGAAGAAGAATTGCAGAACATCCAAGAGCGTGTTAGTTCTACTGACAACGATCTTGTTGGAAACACGTACCACAAAATTTCTGTGCGCTCCTACCGTGAGGCATTGGAAGACCGGAAACGGTTGCTTGCCGAATTAAAATCGGTTATTAAACAGCGAAACATCTTGGTGGATATACTAGGAGATAGTGACCCACCGTGCATCTATTTAGACGATTTTAATTGTGGACACGGGCCCAATTTTAATTACGACGATGGTACGGAATGCAGCCCACCGCCTGAAGGATGTTGGGCGTATTTTGCGCGGCATCAGGCAGAACGCGGGGAGGGATAATAAATGAAAACCGCTCGTGACCTTCTTATCGAAAAGCTGCGCGAAATCGGCGCTGATGAGTTGTATTAGATTTATAACCACGAAGAATGCTGCGGATGCGGCTTGGATGACCTATCTCCTTTAGAATGCCTAGATTTGGAATATTGCGTGCCCGCAAAATGGATTGCGCGTAATGATGAATCGTGCGCAAAACGCGAGTGTGAATACGATAGCTGTGATTCGCGTATTGGCTGCTTCGTCCCGCTCGAAGAGGTGAAGGCGTGAGCTACAGAATTTCCGGCCCAGCGATCATCTCTTTTTCCGGCGGACGCACATCCGGCATGATGCTCTACCGCATCCTTGAATCCTACAAAGGGAAGCTTCCTGACGATATACACGTTGTCTTTGCCAACACAGGAAAAGAAATGTCGCAAACGCTCGACTTCGTTCGAGAGTGCGGCGAGCGATGGAATGTCCCAATCACATGGGTTGAATACGCCGACCATGACGATCCGCAGCAGCGATGGAAGATCGTCGACTATGACAGCGCATCACGGCACGGCGAACCGTTCGCCGCGATGATTGCTCGCAAAAAAATGCTCCCTAATCCAGTGATGCGGATGTGCACTGGCAGCTTGAAAATCCTCCCGAAGAAGCTCTTTGCACAGCAGTTTTTGGGATGGAACGCCTGGGACGTTGTGATTGGGTTTCGCGCAGATGAGCAGCGTCGTGTCGCGCGTCTGTCGGCGCCGCACAGAGAGCCGTATGACCGTGTCGCGCCGCTTGCAAAGGCTGGTATCACTGCCTCCGATGTGTCCGCGTTTTGGCAGGCACAGCCGTTTGATCTGCGCCTGCCGAACAACAACGGCAGAACGATGCACGGTAACTGCGACCTGTGCTTTTTAAAAGGCGCAAACCAGATCATGTCGTTGATCCGTGAGTGTCCAACACGCGCGGATTGGTGGATGAAACAGGAAACAAGAATTATTTCAAAAGGTGGACATGGCGGCTTATTCAGAAAAGACCGTCCTTCTTATGAGCGCATGTATCAAATAGTTGAAGAGCAGGCGGAACTGCCTGGTATCGACGATAACGCGATCATGGACTGCGAGTGCACGGATTGAGTATGAGCTACGTATCTGATCCGATACGCTGCGTCGCCCGGAAAGAGCACCGCTGCACGTGGTGCGGCGAAGCTATCTTGTCGGGCGAACAGTACTTCACATGGCGCAGTGTCGATGATGGTAGATGGTGTCAAAGCAAGATGCATTCTGAATGCTACAGCGTAATGGGTGAGGAGTTATATCCGGATGAAGGCTATATACCGTACAGCAATGACAGACCTGAGGGTTGATGGGCTGGCCGCAAGGATGGACAGGATTAAAGCCCTTGGAAACGGACAAGTACCACGAGTGGCTGCAACAGCATGGAGGATGCTGAAACCGTGAGCGCGCCTGGAAGAAAGCCTCGACAGGTCAAGGTTCGCTTCGTCAATGAGCCAGGAAGCGGCGCAGCAGAGGCGGTTGCAAGATACCTGCTTCAGCGCGAACAGTCTCGACCGCAGCTAGAAGTCGTGAAGCGCGTAGAAAATTCACGCGCGCCGGTGTTGAACACTCCGTAGGAAACGGCTATCATGCGCGCCTCTTGTTGTGCGGCACAGCCACACGCAAGATAGGGCGAAAAGCGGGGTATGTGATACTTCCCCGTGGGGACGCCACGATTTTCGGAGTGCTGCTATAATGCAGCCCTCCACGCGGAGTGGTAGTTCAGTTGGTTAGAATACCGGCCTGTCACGCCGGGGGTCGCGGGTTCGAGCCCCGTCCACTCCGCCAGCCTTACTCGGTAAGACGTTGATTCTTACCAAAAAATAGCCACAGCGATGTGGCTATTTTTATTGGTTGTCCGGCTGGTTACCCGTCTGAGACGGGGATTACATGGGGCAGTGATGACTAAAGGGTATCATTACGCATCTAATCAACCGGCACAGGGTGCGCAATGCAAGAAGGCGTTATGCCCGAAGGCCGCAAGAAATACAGCAAGACCGCCCCTTTGCAGTTTGAGGAATTCGCGCCCGCGCTGGCGTGGTGGAATGCACGCGAGGAAGGCGCGCAGGCATGGAAAGTCAGCGCCGAAGACGTAGCCGCCAAGGGCTACAACCTCGATCTCAAGAACCCGAACGCCAAAACGGGGCTGGAACATGCCGACCCGAAGGAATTGATTGCCTCCATGCGCAGCCATGAGGGTGAAGTGATGCGGTTGTTGGGGGAAATTGAGGCATTGGTGGCGGAGGTGGCGGGATGACGAAACTTACGTCCACTGGTTGCCGTGGCGCTGACGATGAGGCTCGGTTTGGTGAGGTCGCGGCGCTCATTGACCAGGCTCGGCTGCGGGCGGTGCGTGCTGTCAACCGGGAACTGATCGACCTGTACTGGCAGATCGGGCAGTACGTCTCCGAGAAGTTGGCAGAGGGGGCCTGGGGTCAGTCGGTGGTGGCAGAGTTCTCGGCCTACGTGCAGGCTCGCTACCGGGGCATCCAGGGATTCTCGGCTTCAAACATCTGGCGAATGCGGCAGTTCTACGAGACTTACCAAGCCAACGTAATTCTCGCACCACTGGTGCGAGAAATTTCCTGGAGCCACAACCTGCTCATCCTCGGTGCGACCAAGACCGACGAAGCCCGCGAGTTCTATCTGCGTCTGGCAATTCGTGACCACTACAGCAAGCGGGAATTGGAACGGCAGATCGACGCGATGCTATTCGAGCGCACCATGCTGTCCAACGAAACGAACCGACTTGCCATCTCCCGTCACCCAGAGTTGGCAGCGTTGCGGGATTCTTACCTGCTGGAGTTCCTGGATTTGCCCGAGCAACACAGCGAGTCGCAATTGCGAGACTCCATCGCCGCCAATCTGCGGGACTTCATTCTGGAATTCGGGAAGGATTTCTCTTTCGTTGGGCAGGAGTATCGGCTCCAGGTTGGGGTCACGGACTTCTTCGTTGACCTGCTGTTTTTCCACCGAGGACTGTCGTGCCTGGTTGCGGTGGAGTTGAAGATTGGCCGGTTCAAGCCCGAGTACCTGGGGCAGTTGAACTTCTACCTCGAAGCCCTCGACCGCGACGTGCGCAAACCCGATGAAAACCCATCGGTCGGGCTCGTTCTGTGTTCGGCCAGGGACGACACAGTGGTGGAGTATGCGCTGTCGCGTTCCCTGTCACCGGCACTGGTTGCCGAATACTGGCTTGCGCTGCCCGATAAGGCTATTTTGCAAGACAAGCTCCGGGAACTACGGGACATCCAGGCAGCCGACAACTGAGGTCGGTCGGATTTCGTGGAGTCCAACGGCTCAAGCGGCCATCTGTTTGGCATGAGCCAAACCACTTCGCTGGAAGCTGCGGCGGCGCTCTGATCGCTGTCATCCGGCAGTACATCGAACAACAGCAAACGCCTCATTGAGCGCCAGAAAGGACGCCTTCGCGGCGTCCGCGCTTTCCTTCCCCGCCCTGAAGGGCGGGATTTGACGCGCATCCCGATCAAATGCCCCTCCTCCACTCGGCTCTCCTTCTATCCGGCCAATCGCCGGAACACTTCTCCCAAGGAAACTCTGCATTACCCTATTGCCCACCACCTGTCATCCTGCGCGCAGTCGCAGGATCCATGCAACGTCTGGATTCTGCGACTTCGCTTCGCGGTGCGCTGCAATGACGGGAGGGGTTTTGCAGAGGCTCCCCAAGTACTTGCGCAACCCAACGTACTGCATCTTGCGACGACACTTGGAAATAAAAACCACGTGATACAGGCACTCCCGCTGGCTATGATTTAAACTCGCGTGCTCGTCCGTCTCGGTTTCTCCGTCTTGTGTGCTTGGCGGCTCGCGGGCGGAGTCTCCGGGGTGAACTTCCGGATAGGTCAAACTTCTACTGACTCCCCGACAGAGCCGGGGGAACTTTCAGGATGGAATAGATGAAAAAGTTCTTTTCGTTTCTATGTTTACTAATGATTATAAGCAACGCTTGCGCTCACCGCCCAATAGAATACAACATTAAGATCTCTTTTCGAAATGCGTGCGATTATCCTGTACAGATAAAAGTGAATAAGTATTTTGGTAGGCATTTTCATTTTAATAAAGAAGAATCAGCTGATATGTTAATTAAGGAGGAAGATTTAAAAGCGGGCGAGACTACTTCTGTTTTTGATTCGTTCTCTTCTTATAAAGATGTAAAAACAACTCTTCCAGACGACTACAAACTGGAAATAAATGCTGAAGGTAAAACAATCAGTCTGGACAAGAAAGAGTTTCTTAGAGCATTGAAAAAGAGTGATTTTTCAAGGGAAAAATGTGGATTCATGTGCAGAACTTACTCTTTTTCAGGGACGATCAACGATCCATCGTTATGTCCGTAACCGTAAACGGGGCGACAAGGTGTTATCACACATCATGAATTTACACAGAATTTCTCTCATCGTAATCAGCGTTGTCCTGATAGTGTTCGTTTCCGCCTGTCAGACAACAAACGGGGGCAAGACAGCCTCGTCTGCGGAGCGCGCACAATTTGCAAAAACACTCTACCTGAAAGCGATTTTCAATGACAATGTTTTTCAACATGGAATGGAAGTTATCAACGTCGCCGATTTTGACGAGATCTGCCGCCGCTTCGCCAACGACGACTCACCCGAAGTGCGCTATTGGGCAGCAGCAGCACTCGCCATCAAAGGCAAACTTCTGAAAGAACACGGCAAACTTGACGCTGCAATTTCCGTCTATGAAGAGATTGACCGTCGCTTCAGCAACGACAATTCTTTTGAGGTACGTTATTGGACCGTATCTGTGCTTAACGACAAGGCAGAAGCCTTGAAACAGATGGGCAAAATTGATGCCGCAATGGCTGTCTATGACGAGATCGAGCGCCATCCCACCGACCCCCCCGAAGAGCATAGTTTGGATACCCTTTACTACAAAGCGAAAGCCTTGAAGGAGCAGGGTAACCTTGATGCAGCCATTGCTGTCTATGACGATATTTTGCGCGACTTCATTACTATTATCGGTAGAGACGATGAGCATACGTATTCTGTTTTTCCAGAATTTATCGTAATGACATTCATGGAAAAGAGCCTGATCTTGTGGGAACAAGGCAAGACCGATGCCGTACTCGCCACCTGGAAAGAGCTTGCCCTGTTCCTTGGAATGTCAGGTATCTCTGAAGCGGAAGTGCGCGAGCAAGGCATAGAATTGCTTATCAAGGAAATGCGCGTGTGGGGCGTAGAATTGCTCATCAAGCAAGTGGAAAATCAGGGCGAACACGCGAAAAGCCAGGACGAATTTGATGCTACCGTCGCCGCCTACGACGAAATAACTCGTCTCTTCGGAAACGATGATTCTCCCAAGGTGCGCGAATTGGTTGCACGGGCGCTCGACAATAAGACTGCTATCCTGGACAACTTCCTGACCGCTATCCTGGACGACATCCTGGAAAAACAGGACGAGTTTGAGGCTGTGCTTGCCGCCTATGATGAATTTCTCCGTCGCTTTGGCAATCACAATTCCCCAAGGGTGCGCGTGCGGGCTGCGCAGGCGTTCCGCGACAGGGCTGATACCTTGCGGAATCAAGACAAATTTGAAGCCGCAATCATTGTTTACGATGAAATAATTCGCCGCTTCGGTAACGACAATGCCCCAGGCGTACGTGAGCAGATTGCAGGGGCGCTCAACTCCAAGGCAGATGCCTTGGAACAGCAAGGCAAGTGTGAAGCATCAATAGCTACCTATGACGAAACACTCCATCGCTTCGAAAATGATAACGATCCAGAGATACGCCAAAAAGCCGCAAGTGCGCTTACGTATAAGGCCTGTTGTGTCTTGAAACAACAGGGTAGAGAAGCCGTAATTGCTCTCTATGACGAAGTCGTGCACCGCTTCGGCAATGATAGTGATTCGCTTGTGGTGCACAATAACGTAATAAGTGCGCTTATCAGTAAGGCTGAAGCCTTGCGTAAATGGGATAACCCTGAAGCAGCAATCGCAGTCTATGATGAGATCGAGCGCCGCTTCGGCAATGGTAGTGATTCACGTGTACGTGAGTATGCAAGAAGTGCAATTCTTGGCAAGGGTAATACCCTGGAGGAGCAGGGCAAATTCAAAGCCGCAATCGCTGCCTATGACGAGGTTGAACGCCGTTTCGGAAAAAACGCTTCCACCAGCAAACCCTGTGTTGCCGTACAGGCGCTCTTCGCGAAAGGTAATATCTTTTTTAAACAGAACAAATTTAAAGCTGCAATCGCCACTTATGATGAGATTGTGCGCCGCTATGATAACGAAAAAGTCTTCTCTTATGAGCGCAAACATGTTGCAAAGGCGCTCATCAGAAAGGCCGATGCTTTGAGAAAGCAGGGTAAATTCAAAGCCGCAATCGCTACCTATGACGAGGTTGAACGCCGTTTCAGTGACGCGAATAACAGTGAAGCTCGTGAGTTGGTCGAGGAAGCGCAGCGCAACAAAGCCAAGGTCAAGGAACAAATGAGGCGCTACAGAAAGCGGGCTGCGAGCGAATCTTCGAAGACATGGTTTCCGGGGCCAAGGCGGAGCGACCCGGACTGCCTTCTGGCCTGATTATGCCGAAAGGTGACACCCGCTCAGGTCGTTTTTTTCTTAAGGAATCCCTGCAAAACCCCTCCCGTCAGTCTGCGCGTAGCGAAGCGAAGTCGCAGAATCCAGACGTTGCATGGATCCTGCGACTTCGCGCAGGATGACAGATGGTGGGTTATAGGGTAATGCAGAGTTTTCTTAAATATCCGGGAAGGAACAAACCGGGCAAATAACCCCGTAGGAGAGGAAGATAGTCATGAGCACTGCTGAACTGTTTATGACTCCAGAGGAAATCCCGAACTTTGTTTCTGAAACGCTAGCAGATTACGATCTGTATTGTTACTGGGAGGATGAAGGCGCCCCGGAGTATGGCGTCGCCCCGTACATTACTTTCTATCTCTATCATTCCGAGGACGAGTTTCTGGAGGTTGCCCACGAAATCATCGAGCTTTATCAGGAATTGCAAACGCTGATCGACCGGCCATTCCAGAGGGTCTACAACAACAAAACAGAGAATTGGGTCAAGGCCACGCCGGAGAAACTGGGCCGTGAGATGCTGCGCGAGCACGCCAAGCTCTGCTATAAGACGGACCCTCAAGAACTGCTCGACGGCAGCATTGGCTACTTCAACAAATACTACGACATCAAAGCCACGAGTGAGGAAAGCCCTGTGGGTAGCGCGCGTTGGGCGTTTGCGGCTGACGTTCGGGGGTGGTATAGCGGCGGAAATTTCAGTCACTATACAACGATCAAAATCACTTTCCGGGACGGTTGGTATCGCGACAACAATCAACAGGTCTGGCGCAATTTCATTACCAAATGGTTGCATCGGCTGAAACCCGAACACTGCTATAGCGGATATGAAGTCGGTTCGGCCACGGTTGGCGTTATGGGCGCGTATGAGAGCGACGTAATGGAGCGTATCTGCGCCGATCATTTTTACGGCCTGGATGTGGATCACCCTGGGAAAATGGGGTACAACGACCACGATGACGAAGACGGCTATATCAATTACGCTCATCTTGGCGCTGGCATTCGCACCCCGACCTGGTGCTTTCTGCTCAGCCCGCTGTGGCGCAACAAACTTGGCAAGAGCGTAGAAGAAGTCAAGGAGGCGCTAGCGCATCCGGACATTCGCGTCACCGAGATCCCTTACCCGGAAGACAAGCACAATCCAGCGGGCGAACCTGCGCTGTGGATTGAGTTGGGCGAACTGGATCTGTACCCGGTCGACAAAGGCGTGCCCGGATTGCCGGTGCTCGCCAACGCCCTGATCAAACCCGTCCGCTGCAACCTGTTGCAGTTGTACACGCTCGACCCGTGGGCGGGCGACCCCAATCCGCGTTTCGACGAGGAAAACAGCCCACGATGGATGGCCCGCTTCGACCCCGACAGCGAGTGGCCCGACCCTGACCTGCCTGGATTTTTCGTACCACGTCGATTTAGAGACGGGCTTGAGTTGATAAATCTGTTTGTGCCATTCTGGCCGCCTGTTGCGGGGTCATGTAACCCAAGCTGGAGTGCGGCCT
>JAITMK010000153.1 GCA_031277415.1 Azoarcus sp. | reverse complement strand
ACGTTGGCGCGTTCTACTGTATCGCATCATCTCAAAGTCCTCCGCGAAGCGGATGTGCTGTGTTCGGAGAAAATCGGCAAGGAAGTCTGGTTCTGGATCAACCGGCTTTGGCTGGAAGAGACGCTCGGCAATGTCCTTGCCTATGTGCGGCAAAATTGCTGAACGGTGTTTCAATGGCGGCCTTCGCTGGAAGGCACAATTTTTTTGGTCAATATATCGAAATCCATGAACATGACAAATCCAAATTTTTTTATGACCATAACCCGCACGATTCTGCACGCTCTGTTGAGCGGCCTGATCCGGCTGTTTTTTCGTGTGCGGGTGCAAGGAATGGACGAAGCCCTGGCGGCAGGCAACGGGCAACACTCGCCCCTGCTGGTGATCGCCAACCATGAGTCCTTTCTCGACGGCGTTTTGCTGGGGCTGTTCCTGCCCGTCAAAAACCCGGTGTTCATCGTGCATACCGAGTACGTGCGGCGACCGCTGTACCGGTTGACCCTGAATTTGGTGGCAGACTATTTGCCCGTCGATCCTGCCAATCCGATGGCGATGAAACAGGTAATCCGATTGCTTGAATCCGGGCGCCCTGTCGTAATTTTTCCGGAGGGGCGGATCACTTTGACCGGTGCGATGATGAAGGTTTATGAGGGACCGGCCTTCGTGGCGGTGAAAACCGGCGCAACCTTGCTACCGGTACGGATAGACGGACTGAGCCGCAGTTATTTTTCGAAAATGGACCGTTGGCCGCGAAAGTTTTTTCCGCGCACGACACTTACGGTATTGCCGCCCACGAAACTGCCGGAACCGGAAGCCCCCAACGCCAAGATACGCCGTCGTAAATCGGGCGAAGCGTTGCGTCGGCTGATGCAGGAAATGGCGCTGGCGCGCCCGTCACAGCGCACGCTCTATGGCGCGCTGTGCAACGCCATCGAACTCCACGGACGCCGCCGCCGCGTCGTGGAAGACATCAAGCAGGTGGAATATACCTACCATGATTTTCTGAAGACATCCCTTGCCCTCGGACGACTGGCTGCGCGTATCAGCGAACCCGGCGAAAGGGTGGGAGTACTTCTACCCAACATGACCCCGACCCTTGGCCTTTTCTTCGGCCTGAACGCGCATGGAAGAGTCCCGGCGATGCTCAATTACACGGCGGGGGTCGATGGGATGCAGGCCGCGTGTGATGCCGCCCGGATTCGCACCCTGATTACTTCGCGCGCCTTCGTCGAACAAGCGAAGATTGCCGATAAACTCGCGGCCTTGACGGGGCTGACGCGCATCGTCTATCTCGAAGAACTGCGCGAAGAGATGACCCTGCGCGACAAGCTCTGGCTGATGGGCTGGGCGCTATGGTTTCCGCGCCGGGTGGAAGCCGAGGCAAGCTCCGAGGATGCCGCAGTCGTGCTCTTTACCTCGGGTTCCGAGGGCAAGCCCAAGGGCGTGGAGCTCTCACACCGTGCCATCCTTGCCAACGTCGCGCAGATTTGCGCCATCATCGATATCACGCGCGATGACCGCGTATTGAACGTACTGCCCATTTTCCATTCCTTCGGCCTCACGGCGGGGGCGCTTTTGCCGATCCTCTCGGGCGCGAGCGTTTTTCTGTATCCCTCGCCGCTGCACTACCGGGTCATTCCCGAGTTGGCTTACGACCGTGCCTGCACGGTGATGTTCGGCACAAGCACCTTTCTCGGCAATTACGCGCGCTTTGCGCATCCTTACGATTTTTATCGCCTGCGCTATGCCGTCTCCGGCGCGGAAAAACTCTCCGTAGCGGTACGCGAACAGTGGTTCGAGAAGTTCGGTATTCGCATCCTGGAAGGGTACGGCGCAACCGAAACCGCGCCGGTCATCGCGGTCAATACTCCGATGGCCTACCGCAGCGGAACCGTGGGTCAATTCCTGCCAGGCATCGAATATCGTCTGCAAGCCGTCCCGGGCATCGAGCATGGAGGGTTGTTGCACGTGCGCGGTCCCAACGTGATGAATGGCTATCTGAAAGCGGACAATCCCGGCGTGCTGCAAGCGCCCGTTTCGAGCGAAGGATCGGGATGGTACGAGACCGGCGATATCGTCGAGGTCGACAGCGACGGTTTTGTACGCATCGTCGGGCGGGTCAAACGTTTTGCCAAGGTGGCCGGTGAGATGGTGAGCCTGGAAGTGGTGGAAAAGCTAGCGCTGACAATCTCTCCAGATGGGCTTCATGCTGCTTCCAGTCAGCCCGATGAAAGCAAGGGCGAGGCGTTGCTGCTCTTTACCACCGATAAACAGATCAACCGTATCGCCCTGCAAAAGGCGGCACAGCAACTGGGAATTCCCGAACTGGCCGTGCCGAAGAAGATCGTGCATGTGGAGGCTCTGCCGCTTCTGGGAACGGGCAAAACCGATTACGTCACCCTGAAGCGCATGGCGGAAGAAGTTTGACCATGAACCAACCCACGCCAACCCTCCTCCGCTTCCTGAAGGGCGCAGTTGGCGCTGCGGCTGCGGCGTTTGCCCACATGAAGAGACCTTTTCTGTTTAATCCCTGCCTCGATCCCGCCATGGTGAACTTGCAGCAAAACCCGTTGCTGGAACGCGTCTGGCAGGGACTTGATCCCGCCAAAGTGTGGGATTGCCATGTGCATCTGGCTGGAATCGGAGACAGCGATCATGGCCTCTATGTAGGACATAAATTCCAGAGCCTGCGGCACCCGGTGTTCTATAGCCAGCGGCTGTTTTACATGAATGCCGCCTGTGCCGCGAATGGCCCCGGAACGGTCGATGATAATTACGCGCAGCGGCTTCGGCGCATCGCAATCAACATACCCGGCGGTTTCAAGGCGATGCTGCTTGCTTTCGACTGGTATCACGACGATCAGGGACGGGAGATTCCCGAACTCAGCACGTTTTACGTGCCCGACAGCTATGCCAGACAATTGGCGGAGAAATACCCGGAGGTGTTTGAATGGGTGGCCTCGATACACCCTTATCGGCCTGATGCGGTAGACAGGCTGGAAGCTGCTGCGGCACAAGGTGCACGGGCGATAAAATGGCTGCCTGCGGCGCAAAACATCGATCCGGCATCATCACGCTGTGATGGTTTTTTCGCCGCTCTTGCCCGCCTCAAACTTCCTTTGATCATTCATTGCGGGAAAGAAGAAGCGGCGCAGGGCGAAAACCTGCTCCCGCTTGGCAACCCTCTGCGTTTGCGCCGGGCGCTGGATGCGGGCGTCAGGGTTGTGGTGGCGCATTGTGCGAGTACTGGCGATGATGAAGATTTCGACAAGCCGGGAACCCGGCAAACGAGTTTTGCTCTTTTCGCCCGCCTGATGGAACGCCAGGAATGGAAAGAAAACCTCTTCGGTGACATTTCGGCCATCGTGTTTCGTAACCGGAAGCCGGAAATAATCAAGACACTGCTCGACCGTCACGATTGGCACGGACGGCTGTTGAACGGTTCCGACTACCCTCTGCCGGGCATTCTTCCCCTGATTTCTCTTTCTCGTCTTGTGCGGCACGGTTTGTTGGCGAAAGAGGCGCTGGCCGATTTGCGAACACTGCGCCAGTGCAATGCTCTCTACTTTGATCTGGCGCTCAAGCGGTCTCTTGGCTGGCGGGGAAAAACTTTTTCGCCGCAGGTATTCGAGACCAGGGCGTTTTTCGGAACAGCATGAATGAACGATAACATCCAGCCTCCCGGCAAAGAAGGCCACTCCCAATTCTCCCTTCTGCGAGAACGCCGTTTCTGGCCGCTTTTCGTCACGCAATTTACGGGCGCTTTCAACGATAACGCTTACAAGAACGCCTTGCTGGTGCTACTGACTTTCGGGGGCGCTTCATGGACGAGCATGAAACTGGAAGTGCTTACCAATCTCGCGGCGGGTCTGTTTATCCTGCCGTTTTTCCTGTTCTCCGCCACGGCCGGGCAACTGGCGGATAAATTCGACAAAGCACGGCTCGCACGCTGGGTGAAAGCACTCGAAATTCTCATTATTGCGCTCGCGGCTATTGGTTTCTGGCTGCAAAGCCTGCCCGTGCTTCTGACCGCGCTTTGCCTGCTTGGACTGCAATCCACCTTGTTCGGGCCGCTGAAATACGCGATTTTGCCCCAGCACCTGCGTGTCAATGAATTGGTGGGCGGAAACGCGCTGGTGGAAGCAGGAACCTTCGTCGCCATTCTGCTCGGTACGCTTACCGGAGGGCTGCTTGTCACGTTGGACAACGGCACCGCGTGGATCGTCGGCATCTGCTTCATCGTGACACTCGGCGGATTCCTGACGAGTTGCCTCATTCCCGCTGCACCCGCGCCCATGCCGAAATTGAAAATCTCGGTCAATCCGTTTGCCGAAACTCTGCGCTGCCTTGGTTTGGCGTATCAGGAACGCAGCGTTTTTCAGTCCATCCTCGGGATTTCGTGGTTCTGGGCCTACGGCGCGCTGTTGCTGACTCAATTTCCCATCTATTCCAAAGATGTACTGGGGGGAGACGAAACCCTGGTTCCGGTATTGCTCGCGGTGTTTTCGATAGGCATTGGCACCGGGTCACTCATCTGCGAGAAGTTGACACGCCGACGCGGCAAGGCTGTGGAGCCGGGACTGGTTCCAATCGGGGCGCTGGGCATGACGATTTTCGGCCTCGATCTGGCGCTTGGCGCACCCGGCGACGTCTCCGGCACATTGCAGCCGCTCGGCGAAATGCTGCACCGGGGAAACACCTGGCGCGTTTTTCTCGACCTGCTGATGCTCGGTGGCTTCGGAGGGCTTTATTGCGTACCGCTTTACGCGCTCGTGCAACAACGCAGCCAGGCTGAATACCGCGCCCGGATCATCGCCGCGAACAACATCCTCAATGCGCTTTTCATGGTCTTGATCGCAGTCGGCGCGAGCGTGTTCCTGGGACAAGGACTCGGCATTCCAACCCTCTTTTTGTGCGTGGCCGTGCTGCATGGTGTCATCACGGCCTATATCTTCAGC
>JAITMK010000103.1 GCA_031277415.1 Azoarcus sp. | reverse complement strand
CAATGGCCTGCTTCAGCGGTTCGGCCAGCATCACCATGCCGGGGCCGCCTCCGTAGGGGCGGTCGTCGACCGTGCGGTGTACGTCGTTCGTAAATTCGCGCGGATCATGGAAAGCAATGTGGTACAAGCTGCGTTCCTGCGCCCGTCGCGTGATGCCGCTGCCGGTAAGGGCGCCGAACATTTCCGGGAAGAGGGTGATTGCGTCGTAACGGCGCATGATTTCTTTTCCCTGCACGGTGTTTCACCAGTCTTTATGCCAGGCTGTCCGAACCGACCGGGTGTTGAGGTCGACATCCTGCACATAGGCAGAGACAAACGGAATCAGGTGCTCCGTGTTACCGTCTTGCACCTGGAGCACATCGTGCACACCTGTGGAAAGCAGTCCCGTGACTTCACCGAGCGGCCCGCCCGTTTTATCGTACACAGCCATACCGATGAGATCGCCCCAATAGTATTCATTTTCTTCGGGACGAGGCAGGAGTTCGCGTGGCGCAGCGATGTACCAGCCCGAGAACGGCTCTACCGCACTACGATCTGCAATGCCTTCGAGGCAGGCAATCAATCCTTTTCCATGTACCTGACAGGTACGCGGAACATACTGCACCCATTGCTCATCGGGCGCTTCGGATTCAGGAGCCAGCCACCAGTGGGGCATTTTTCCCCACGACAGCGGATCATCGCCGAAAGGCTGGATTTTGAACCACCCTTTGATGCCGTACGGGACCGTGATACGCCCCAGCACAATCATGGCATCACTCAGCCAGCCGCCTGGGCTCTGGCATTCTGTTTGACCAGGCGAGTGACAGTCGGCGACAGGGTTGCGCCATTTTCCTGCCAGTAGGCAAGGCGGGCGGCGTTGATGGAAAGCGATTGCCCCGCGCCGGAAGCAACCGGATTATAGAAGCCGACACGCTCAATGAAGCGCCCGTCGCGGCGGCTGCGAGAATCTGCAACAACAATGCTGTAGAATGGGCGTTTCTTGGCCCCGCCTCGGGCAAGTCGAATAACAACCATTAGGGCTACCTTTCTGAAAATACGCTACGAAACAGGGTATTGTATTATTGTTCCCGTAGCAGGGCAAGACCATCGCGCTTTTGATGAGTATCTTCGTAGCGTTAAGTATTTGTCACCAACCGAACTTGAATGACTCCCGGCGGAACAATCCTGCATAGAATGCGAGGATGTCAACCAAGCGTTCTCACATGTACCTATGACAGACGATCATCCTTCTGATCCCCTGCAAGACGTAATGTCCTGGCTCTCCAGCGAGCCGGGCGATGATCTTGGTGTCGAATTATCGGAGTTGAGCCGCTGTGTCGTGAATGTTGCTTCGGTTGCTGAATCCATGCCGGCTTCAAAACGCCAGGAAGTATTGGGTTTGCTTTGCCAGCGCGCCAATGATGTGTGCGGACGTTTTCGCCCCGGTTTGCTTGCGCGTGCGCTGCCCGTTTCCAATGAATTACATGCCGAGACGTTCAGCCTGACAGAATCTCTCCTTGGTCTTTCCAGCGAGTTGCGGGCACTGTACGACGATATACGGCATCGCAAGTTCATGACCCGGCAGCCCGACTTGTCCGAGTTGTGCAATTTTTCCCTGGGAGTGTTGAGCGAAATTTACCTTCTGAGTACCTTGCTCGGAGCGGCAACTCCATTCGGTTTGTGGCAGCGTATCCACGATGCCTGGATTTCTTCCGGTCAGTACGAGCAGTTGAAAGATGATTCATCTGAGCCGCAACCGTCGAAGCTCAACCTGCTCTACAAGCGCCTGTTGACCATGTCGGTGAGCCAGACCGAAAGCCTGACGGTGCGCGAACAACACTGGTTGTTCGACTATCTGGAGACCATCGGTGGCGATCTGGTGCTGGCCCCTGTCCCCCTTCCGCCCGAGGTATCGAGTTATTGGTTCGATCCGAACCAGGACATGGCTCCCGTGGCCTGTGTGCGGCGTATGCCGGAAAAAGGGGTCGAGGCAGTCTATTTCAGCATGGAAGAAATCGTTCACCGCATCGATGTGCAGATTCTCTGGCTCGAAAAGGGCTTGCTCGATCTCGACGTCAGCGCGCGCAAGAGCGGCGACAGCGAAATTCTCGAAGTCGGTTCCGCCATTCTGCCTCTGGGGCTGACTCCGCTCGAAATTCTTTCCTTGCTGCGCCGACTGCGCGAGCAGTGGTCGGCGGCCCCTGAACGTACCGAAGTGCGCGTCCGGCAGCATTACACGGTGCAGGTTTGCGTCGGTCTGAAAAACGTATGGGCAATGGGGCGGAACGCCCCGGTTGCAGCAGCCGAGTGGACGGTTTACAACGAAAGCCCCGGTGGTTATGCCATTTTGAGCGTAGGAGGCGTGCACCGCAGCCTGTCGGCGGGTGCAATCGTTGCCTTGCGGCGCGAAGCATCTCAGGAATGGACCATCTGTATGGTTCGTTGGGTACGTACCGATACCCCGCAGCAGGTCGAACTGGGGTTGCAGGCACTTGGGCGGGGCTTTACCCCGGTATTGATCTGTTTTCGCGGTAACGACATGCTGGTCCCGGCTCTGATGATGCAACGGGGAAAAGGCCCCCATGAACATCGCGCTCTCGTGACAGAGGCGGGCACTTACGTGTCGAACCAATTCGTGATGGTGCACGAGGCCGCCGGAAATCTGTATCTCGCGCAAGGTTCTGCATTCGGGCTGGACATGCAGACGGCGACCATCGAGATTTTCCAGTTCGAGATCGACCCTTACGCCAAGTGATCGTGATCGGCAATCAGCGCGGCCAGGGTCTCATTGCCGAAGCACAGCCCATCTTCCAGGCGATGCACAATGCTGCTTTCGCCTTCATCACATGACTTCCCGGCGGCACATTTCCATGCTCCAACATCGAGCGCGAAACGACGAACGATTTCGGCCAGCGGAATTTGCAACGGCGCGCGGGTGAGTACCCAGTCGCCCTCATCGGTACGGCTCACCCATCCGGCTTCGGCCAGTTTGCCGAGCACGTCTTCGGCTTGATATTCGGATAGAGGCGCCTGCTCGCGCAATGCCGCGAAACTTGTCGGGCAACCATTGCTTTGGGCGCGAGCCAGTTGCATCAATATCGTCACTGCCGCCCATGCTTCGCAGCCGGGAAATGGCTTCACGACCCGCCGACGTTCGGCGAAAACAGGCATCGTTGCCGTCATCAGCGCCCCGAGCAACACCACGATCCAGGACGAATACAGCCAGACGAGGAAAATCGGCAATGCCGCAAACGTGCCATACACCAGCGTGTAGGTGGGAAAACGGGCAATGAAAAGCCCGAAGGCGCGCTGCATCAGGAAAAATACCACCGCTGCCGCCAGCCCGCCGATCAGCGCGTGCGTAAAACGCACCTTGTGATTCGGCACGGCGTAATACAGAAAAACGAACAATACGCTCAACAGGAGCGGCGCCAACAACCGGGCAGAGTAGAGGCCAAGCCAACTCATCTCCGGTGACCATTGCATCGAAAGACTGACCAGATAACTCGTGGCGGCAATACTGCCACCGAGAATGGGCGGCCCAAGCGTAAGCACGAACCAATAGACGGTGATGCGTAACAGCAACGGGCGCGGTTGGCGCACTCCCCAGATGTTGTTGAACACCTGCTCGATGGTTGCCAGCAACATCAGCGATGTCACCGCCAGCATTGCGATACCGATCAGAGTCAGTTGCCGCGCTTTCTCGGAAAATTCCAGCGCATAGGTCGTGATGACGCTGCCAGCCTTGTCCGGGAGCATGTTCTCCAGCAGAAAATCTCTGAGTGAGGTTTCGATATCTCCCATTCCCGGCAGTTGCCCAAAAGCCATGAACGTCACGGTAACGAGCGGAACCAGGGCGAGCAGGGTGGTAAAGGTCAGGCTACCGGCAACCTGAAAACAGCGGGTTGCCAAAAAACGTTCGTGGAGAAGCACGATAAAATCGCGTAGCGAATGATGAATTGTTCGAGCAGACATGGCCGTATTTCAACTCGGATAGAATGTCGCGATTTTATAAGCGAAAAGAAAACCCCATGCAGGCAAACGGACTTTTTTTATTGAGCAGGACGCATGTATCGTTCTGCGGAGAGTTGCAATGACCCCCCGCACTTGGGCCAGACTGGAGTGTGTGGCCCTGTTGTCACTCATCACACTCTGCTTGATCTGGGAAGGTTGGCTCGCTCCATTACGTCCGGGCGGATCGTGGCTGATACTCAAATGCCTGCCGCTCCTTCCCGCTGTGCCGGGAGTTTTGCGTGGGCGGCGTTATACCAGTCAATGGCTGTCGATGGTCGTGCTGCTGTATTTTCTCGAAGGCTCCTGGCGCTTCAGTGATTCCGGTCTCATGGGCATATTGGCGCGCACAGAGATTGTGATTTCACTCGTGCTGTACGTGGCGGCTGTGGGCCACGCGCGCGCAACCGCGCCGTCGCGGCAAAAGCGGGAGTGAGTTAATAACCTGCTTCTTTTTGGTGTCGGAAGGCGAGAACATAGACCGCTTCAGCGGCTGGATCATAGCGGTACAAAGCGATGTAGCCCGAGTCTCCAAAAGGTATCACCAGTTCGCGTAACTCCGGCGACTCGGGGGATGGCCGACCTATACCTGGGGCTGTTTCCAGCAAACGAAATTGCTGTTCAATTGCTTGAGCAGCGCGTGCGGCGGCCCGAGGGTTCCTGGCTTTCAGAAAACAGCGGCAACGCTCCAAGCCCTGACCCGCCCCTTCTGTTACAACTATTCGTGGCACGCAGGTATCTCCGCTTCACCCTCAGTACCCCAGGTTTTCAGCCAGGAACGGACTTCCTCCCCGGTAAGGTGGCGGCCGGTTTCCTGGTATGCCGTCCATGATGCCAACGCTTCCTGCCTGAAGCGTTCGCGTGCTTCCTCGCGTTCGACGTACTGCGTTATCGCTTCTCGCATAATCCAGTGAGATGATCGTTGCCGCAGACCCGCAAGCTGCTGGACACGCTCTTTCAGAGCGTCATCAATTTTGAGTGATGTTGCCATGTTCACTCCGTATTACTAAGTAGTACCTTACGATACCAACACTATATATATAAATAACCCCGTTTTCCACATTGAAGCGTGTCGCAAAACACTTGTTTGTGGTCACTGCTTACTCTTCAGGCCAGAGAAATACGGAGTTCAGATATTCCGGGGTTTGACCCGGTAACTCCGGCTGATGAAGTGAGGTTCGGCAATCCCCCGGCGTTGGTTGATAAGTACAGTAAGCAAAAAACAAAAGTTGCACATCATATTAAGGAAACGGGGGATTTCCGGGGGAATTTCCCGCCGGGTTTCCTCTTCTTCCACGCGAACGAGGCAACGAAGGGCTTTCTTGGCGGTAGATCGCGCCTGATGCAGTTCCGGCACGGGAGCGAGGCCGCGTGGAAGGACGAAATTTTTCAGGCGATCCGGTTCTCTGGCTTCGATTTCCTGGCGAAAGTGGTTGTAGCGCGCATGAAGCCAGTCGAGATCGGCTTCGGTCACGGCGAGTTTGCCCCGGATGGAACCGTTGGCGTGCAGGGCGAGCGCCTGAAGGCGGTCGAGGTCGGGGGCAAGGTCGGGCAGGGCAGTGTCCGTTTCGGCAGCGGAAAACGCCATGCCGAGTTGGGCGCAGAGTTCATCGGTCAACACTTCGTAGTCGCAAAGCCAGGACGTGTCGTAGATGTAGGTGTAGCAGAGTTCGGAACGGTTTTTGCCGGGTTTCATGGAGGCGTCCAGGCGGGCAGGATGATGGGAGGCGAGTGGGTCAGATCGGCATGGATGGGAACGCCGAAGGCATCTGACAAGGCGGCTTCGGTCAGGACGGTTTCGGGCGAGCCAAAGGTGTGGATGCGCCCCTGTTTGAGCAGACAGAAGCGATCACAATAGCGGGCGGCCAACGCGAGATCGTGAATGGCGAGGATGACACTGTGCTCCCCGCTGGCGTGTTGCCGCAGGGTGTGCATGATTTTGCCCTGGTAGTAGAGGTCGAGGCTGGCAACGGGTTCGTCGGCGAGGATGAGCCGCGGCGTGCCCGCCAGTACCCGCGCGAGCCAGGTTCGTGCCTGTTCGCCGCCAGAGAGGCGGTTGATCTGCTTCTTCGCCATCGCCTCGATGCCGGTTTCCTGCATGGCTTTCCGAATGGCCGTCTCATCGCGGTCGTGCCAGGGCAGTCTTCCCAGGGCAACGACTTCTTCAATGGCAAGCGCCCAGGCGCTGTCACAGAATTGCGGCAGAAAGCCGATTTGACGCGCCCGGTCGACACTCGTCAGGTCGTGCAACGGAATACCCGCGAAGCGGATATCGCCCTTGGCGGGGAGGAGTCCGGCCAGGCTTTGAAGCAGGGAGGATTTGCCCGCGCCGTTGGGGCCGATGACACCCAGCATTTCGCCGGGGAAAACGGTGAGAGAAACGCCTGCGATGCGGTTCGGGAGCGTCAGGTCGCGGACTTCGATCAGAGCCATTCTCTGCGCTCTTTCCAGATGAGCCGGATGAAGAGAGGCGTGCCGATGAGGGCGGTGAGCACGCCCAGACGGATTTCACGCCCCGGCGGCATGAGACGAACGATGATGTCCGCGAGCAGCACGAGCGTTGCGCCAATAACGGCAGCGGGCAAAAGCAGGCGATCCGGGCGATTTTGCACCAGCGGTCTGGCCAGATGGGGCGCAATGAGGCCGACAAAGCCGATGTTCCCGGCGGTCGCCACAGAAGATCCGACCAGAATCGCGCTCCCGAGGACGATGATGCGCCCGCCTCGCTGAACGTCCAGCCCCAGACTGGTGGCGACCTGTTCGCCGAGGGAAAGGGCGGCAAGCAGCGGCCGTTGCCACCAGATGAGCACAAAGCCGACAACGAGGGCAGGCAGGAGAAAGGCGAGATGCGCCATGCCGCGTTCCGAGACGGAGCCGAGCAACCAGAAGACGAGTTCCTGCATGGCGAAGAGGTTGGGGGCGAAGTTGAGCACGGCGGCAAGCGCTGCGCCGGAAAGAGAGGCAATGGCGAGTCCCGCAAGCAAGAGCAGCGCGGGCCGTCCCGATCCGGCAAGCCAGAGAACGAGGAGAAGCGTGAGTCCTGCCCCGATCAGTCCGGCCAGCAAAGGGGCAAAGACGCCCAATCCCGGCAAAAGCGCAAAATAGAAAACGAAGGCGGCTCCCAGGGCGGCGCCCTGGCTTGCCCCGGTCAGGCTTGGATCGGCAAGAGGGTTGCGCAGCAAACCCTGTAACGCCGCGCCGGAGAGTCCCAGGGCCGCACCGACGCAGAGGGCAAGCAGGGTACGCGGCAGACGGATTTCTCCCATGACGAGGGCGGACATGCCTGGCTGCCCGGTCAACCAGTCGAATATTCCGGCCAGCACGGGAACCGGTGCGGAACCGATGGACAATGACAGGAAAAAAACCGCCAGCAATCCCGGCAGAAGGAGGGCGCTCAAAGGCGGGGGTTTTTTCATGATTGCCGAGAACTTCATGGTGTGCGCTCCCTGTGTTCTTCTTCGGCTTGCCGCGCAAGGCGGCCCAGTTCCTGGATGAGTTCCCAACTCCAGGGACCGGGGCATTGCCAGCGCCAGTAATCGGTATCGAGGCGCAGCGGGGGAGGGGAGAGCGCCTTCCAAAGAGGATGCTCGGCAAAACTGTTTGCCAGCGCCGCGCCGGAAGGGGCTGCCCAGAGCACGGCATCCGGCGGATCGCGGGCAATCTGTTCAAGGTCGAGCCGAACGAGGCCGTTCCCGGTCAGGTAATTGTTCCAGCCGGAACGGACCATGAGTTCGTCTTCAAAAGTACCGTGACCCATTCCGATGGCGTTTGCACCGAGCAGCAGCAGACGCTTTTTGCCGCGCGTCCGTGCAGGGGGCGCGCCGCCTGCACGTTCGGACGGCAACCCTGCATAGGCCAGGAACCGCCGCTCATAATCGCGCACTTCTTCGAGCGTAGCGGGCAGTGGCAAAACTTCCACCCGAAAACCCAGACGGCTCAATTGCTCGCGCAAACCGATGGCAGCGTATTGCCCGGTCAGGACGAGATCGGGTTTGTAGAGCGCAATGCTCTCCAGACTTCCGTCGTGGGAAGGCCAGGCATTCTTCATCCAGGGGGCCGGGTGGAAAGGCTGTGAAATGCGCTGCATCGGAGAGAGCGCCGCAACACGCTCCCGCTCGACATGCAAAGCCAGCATCCAATCCGTGCACAAATCCAGCGAAACGATGCGCTGAGGCGCCGGGGTCTGTGAAAAGACCACCGGCGCGATGAGAAAGGCGAGGAGGGCAGCGAGGCTTTTCACTCGGCAGGCAAAGTCTTAGGGAACATCTGCAAAACCCCTCCCGTCATTCTGCGCGCAGCGAAGCGAAGTCGCAGAATCCAGACGTTGCATGGATCCTGCGACTTCGCGCAGGATGACAAGCGGTGAAAGCAGTGGTAATACAGATGTTCCTTAGAAGTCATAGCGTAAGCCGACATAAAAGTTCCGGCCCGGCCCGGGATAGTTCCAGTACATCTCGTTTGCCTTGTCAAACAGGTTGTTGACCTCCGTGCGCAGAGTCAGCTTGCCATATTGCCTGCCGATGTCCACAAGTTCTTTTTCGAGACTCCAATTGACGACTGTGCCACCTGGGCGCACAAAATAGTCATCGCCGGGCGGCATGAATATCGTCCCGCTCCAGTCCCGCGTCAGTGTTTTGCCATAGTAGTTTGCATTGAGACGGCTCTTGACCTTCAACCCCGAATGCGCGTAATCGATTCCATAGCTCGCCATCCACTTCGGTGTATTGGGCATGGTCTGATTCCCCGCTCCGTGGTAAGCGATGAATTGCGAGGGATCTTTATTCTTGCGCGTTGTAAGCCAGGTGAAACTGACGTATGGCGTCAGGCTGTAATTCTGCTTGAATGCCTTGCCGATATCCCAACTCGCCGAACCTTCGATCCCGGCAACTTCTGCCTCTTCCAGATTCTGGCTCTGATAACACATCCAGGGACTGGCGCATACACTACCAGGAGGCGCATCCAAACCAATGATCTTGTCCTTCCAGTCAGAGTGAAAATAGGTAAGGCTCGCGTTGACGTTGCGCCAATCGATGTCCGCACCAAACTCCCATGTCTTGTTTTGTTCTGGCTTGAGCGCTGGATTGGCTACATAGTAATACGGGCCATCACCACCGACCTGCTGCGGCGACGGCATCTTGAAACCGCTGGAGTAATTGGCGCGCAGCTTCAGCCAACTGAGCGGCAGATAGCTGACGCCAATCGATCCACCTGTATGGGTATCGTCCTGCGAATCCATCGCAGTACCCGAATTTTCGTACTTATCGTGGCGCAGACCCAGCGAGAAAACCAACCGATCTTCGAGAAAGTGAAGCTTTCCGGCCATATAAACACCGGTATCCTTCATCGTCGACTTTGGATCACCACTGAAACCTGATATGTCGTATTGATACCGGTCGACCCCGCCGGACAGACTAAACAGAGAGGCGCGGTAGTTCAAATGTGCGTTGATAGCCTTGTTGTCGATGATGCTTTTAAAGCTATCGATTCCCGTTGCTGAATCGGTTTGTTTTTGGTCATTACTGCCAAAAGAGTAATTGACCATCCAGTCGATGTTTTTACTGTCCGTCGACCCGGTATAGGAAAACGCAGTGTTTGTGTTACGTTTAAAGTGATCCGTGTAGGGAGAACTGGCCGAATTGCCATCGTAAGGACGGATCCCGTCGAAGCTGATGGAGTTCGTCATGAGTTCGGACTTTATCTCACCCTGAAAGAGATTGATTCCGACACGATGGTTCTTGTTGAAGGAGTAACCGAGGTCCAGGTTGTAGGTGAGGTTCTTGTCGACTGCCGTGTGGTACCAGCGCCGCCCGCCCTCGGTTGTCATGTCGTTGCGGCTGTAATGTGTGCCTCCAAAAGAAAAATCAAAACCGTTCACCGCACCGCCAAAGGCGACTTTCTCGCGTTTCAGCGAATCGCTGCCGATACCGAGTTCAAGCGACACGAACGGCTTGGCAGCATCGCCGCGTTTGGTGATGATATTTATAACGCCGCCCATCGCAGAAGAACCGTACTGCACCGCAGAAGGACCGCGAATGATTTCGACGCGATCAACGTTTGACAAACCCATGAGTGCCAGATTGCTCATGCCGATTCGGCGACCGTTCAGCAGGATTAACACTTGGTTTTCAAGTTCGTTGGCCATCGCCAGGTTACCCATGCCGCGAATCTGAACATTGCTGTTATCACCCATCGTTACGACATGAAAACCGTGCTGCGTTACCAGATCTGCAACCGATGTTGCGGTCGAGGCTTTGATGTCTTCTGAATCGATGATCGTGACATTACTACTGATTTCGCTTTTTGTTTCCTGCGTGCGGTTTGCGGTAACTACCACCACATCAAGGGTATTTGCCGCAGTTGGTGCGGGGGGCGTAGATTCAGATGAAACCTGGGCAAAAGAGGGCAGGGGAAACAACAAAGCAGTGGCAGGCAAGCTCAGGGCAGCCAGTAAATATTTGCGCGTAGGCATGGCAATCTCCGTCCAGCCTGCGTCCCCGCAGACCGGAATCAATGTGACGAAGAAGGGAGATGCCGCGAGAACTACAACGGCCAGGACATGAACCGGCGCGCCGCAACCCCGTGGCACTTCCCAATCGGTTCGCATCGGGCCGGTATCCGGGCTCGCAAGTCTTGATTCGCCGCCTTCCCAGGCAAAAGCGCCCAGTGGCATGAAGGCGAATCCTCACTCGCTTACCGTTGCGGGGGCAGCAGCGGCATTGCGTCCAGGAGACGCGCACCGCTTTCCCGTTTAACCACTGACCGGAAAGGTCAGCAGCACCAGATTGCGAAAATGTGTTCCAGCCTGCTGTGGAAAAACAAAAACGTGCAACAGGACGAAACCGCGCGTAGCCTACACGGGTCGAACGAAGGGGTCAAATCGGACTGGAGGTCATCATATGAACACCACGATCATCTTCATTCACGGCGCGCAACATGATCACGCCTGCTGGATGGCGCAAAGCCAGTGCTTTGCCAGGCACGGTTATCGCGTACTGGCTCCGGATTTGCCCGGACATGGTCAGTGTGCAGGCGATGCCTTGCCGTCCATCGAAGCGCAGGCTGCATGGATCGCAAACCTGCTCGACATGGAAGGCATCACACAGGCGCACATCGTCGGCCATAGCATGGGTTCTCTCGTGGCCCTGGAACTTGCGGCTCAATTTCCTCAGCGCATATGTTCGGCCACGCTCGTCGGACCCGCGCTGCCCATGCCGGTTTCGCCCGCATTGCTGGAACTGGCGAACAAGAACGATCCGAAAACGATGGAGATGATGAACTTCTGGTCGTTTTCCGTTGCCGGACGGCTGGGATGCATGGGTTTACCCGGCCTGTGGATGCCGGGGATAAACAAACGCATCATGGAACGGCAGAGAGCCGGTGTGCTCTATACCGACCTTTCAGCCTGCAACAACTACAAACGTTCGATAGAAAGTCTGACTGACATCAAAGTGCCGGTGCTCATCATTGCGGGCAGGCTAGACAAGATGACTTCCTTGAGATCCGCACAGGCCATCGCCGACGCATTGCCGCAGGGGCGCATCGAAGTCTTGCCCGATTGCAGTCACGCAATGATGCTTGAGTGCCCGGGCGAAGTGGTGGGCGCGTTGAGGGGTTTTATCGAGGAAGTAACGGGCAGAGAAGCATGCAGTCTTGCATGAATCAGATTTTCCTGAGTAAGCGCCAGACCGCTGTTGTCTGAGTTGCGGCAATGATGACGGGTATGGCAACCACAGACGCCGTAACCATGGACAGAACGAACATCGTAAACATGCTGTCCAGGGGATCAAACTCACGGATGTTCAAAACGTTTCCCTCGTTACGTACTCATCAAAACCACGCAAAATTATGTACTTTTCAAAAACACAGTAGGTGCCCATTGTGGCACGAACCACGTTCAATAGGTTTCTTTGTAAAATTTTGCCGACACACATAAAACCCCCTTCAAACGCATAGTCATTTACGTTTGAAGGGGGGAAACTGAACGCCTTCACACAGTTACGCAACCAAAAGTCAGGTCGCGTAACCTGTTGTTAGCAGTTAGCAGTGCAATTATTTCGCTTCGGCTTCAGGCGCAGCAGCTTCAGGCGCAGGAGCTTCTTCGACAGGAGCCGGCGCAGCGTCAGCTCCGACGACGGCGACAGGTGGTTCTGTGACCATCTGTGCATCGCTTGCCGTAGCCGGGGCTTGTTCTTCAGTAGGAGGGGTTGCAACCGATTCGCTTACAGTGGAAGTATCTTCCTTCTTACCATCGCAAGCAGAGACGGTAAGTGCCAGAAGGGCCGCAGCGAGGAGAGGGTATTTCATGTTGTTTTCCTTTAGGCTGGTGAGGAGAGGAGAATAAATCGCAACGCAGGCAAGGCCTCACGTCACGAGATAGGCGATTTTAACATGCATAGTGTGAATATGCATCCAGCCATGTTTAATTTTTATCACAAAGATGATCTGCACCAAAATTTTCGACAACCACAGAGCTTTCCGCGCCATTTTTATGTCATTGTCGTTAATTTTTAGCGTTTTGACGTGGTGACATTAATCTTGTGCCGGGCATGAAGCCGTAGACGCCCGATCATTCTCTTTGAGCGTCTAATCACCGGGTCAATACCCGGTGATGCCGGGTACGCCGGAGGGCGGAACACAGATTCCGGCGACGGTGACGACCCCGGCGATGATGGTGGATTGATAACAACGTCCGGCGGTTGGCCGGGACACACCGGCACGTCCAGCGCACCTTCGGCGCGGACGGGGCGGAGATCCACGAGTGGGGGGAAGTCCGGCTGAACAGATCAAATACCTTGCTACGATACTGGTATATAGGCGACAATGCGGACCCTTACAATGTCTGACGAGCAACAAGTGGCTGCGAAAAGATCCAACACTCAGGGAATCTCATAAGGCGCTGGAACTACATAGGGAACCCCTGCAAAACCCCTCCCGTCATTGCAGCGCACCGCGAAGCGAAGTCGCAGAATCCAGACGCTGCGTGGATCCTGCGGTATCAAGCAGGATGACAGAAGGCGGAAAAGTAGGGTAAGAAAGAACGCCGCGAAATGCTGTTGTAAAGGATGGCGGGTTGGATGTAGGTTGGGTTGAGCTTCGCGAAACCCAACGCTTTTGTGGTCGGTTGGATGTTGGGATTCGCTTCGCTCATCC
>JAITMK010000082.1 GCA_031277415.1 Azoarcus sp. | reverse complement strand
CACTCTTTCCCTACACGACGCTCTTCCGATCTTCTTCAACTGTAGAAGTATGACGGCCTCAGTGTATTGTGGCGCTCGCAGGAAGAATTCAAGCTAGAGCGTTTTAGATTTGAGTGTTTAGAGCGGTTTTTGTTTAGTCGTGCACAACATGAACTTATTTGCCCGGATTTTTGTGGATTTCCGCTCTTCAGGGGGGTGATGCATTCTGTAGGGGCGAATAATTAATCGCCCTTGGTTGCAAACGCGGGGAAAATGACCAGGGCGAATAATTATTCGCCCCTACGAGGCCGTGCATGTTCGGCGTTTTTCTCTTCATTCCCTTGATCAGCGGGTATCCAGTTACGTATCCACTCAAACAAAAACCGCTCCAGAGCGGTTTCGGTTAATCGCACAGATCATGTGTGTGCAAACACTTGGACAACAGGTTGTTATTCCTGCGCAATAAGCAAGACGCATGATGCGTTGTAGGGGCGAATAATTATTCGCCCCCGTGCTTCAGGTATGAACCAAAACCGCCCTGGCGATAAACGGCAAGCAATACATCCGTCTGCTTGAACCTGCTCTATCTCAAAGTCCGGTCCCCACTCTCACTTGCATTGTGATGGATCTCGATCAGCTTGTCGCTGGAGGTGCCGGAATAGATCAATGTGCCGCTGCCCTTGTAATACGCTGTGTAACGCACGCGGTCCGTGCCGTAATAAAATGGGGCGAATGCCTTCCCCGTAACATTGTGTTGAATATCGTCAGGCATTCCGAGTTGTTTTTCGATGACATACCTGCTCATCCCGAGGCGCAGGTTTTTGAATTTGCTTTTCGATGCGGGCGTGCCAACGATCTTTCCTCCCCTGACTGCTGGAGATCCTTCCTGCCCTACTTTCTGCCCCCCTTGACGGGCTGTTGTACTTGTAGCGGCCTCGGGCCGGGCGTCCATGTCGTTTTGCGACGCCTGCTGTGTTGTCTTGCAGCCCGATAACACGGCAAAACAGGTGAGAGTGATCCAAAAATACTTCATGGTGACTCGACTCCTTGGTTGGGTTGAACAATGCCTGACTACGTATAGAAACTCTGCAAAACCCTTTCTGTCATTGCGGCGCGTAGCGAAGCCGCAGAATCCAAATGCCATGTGTATCTTGCGACTTCGCGCAGGATGACCAGATGTAGGGGCACCCCTTGTGGTTGCCCTGTTTCAGGTTTGCCCGGCATGGGCGCGTGGGCAGGCACAAGGCCTGCCCCTACATCACGCAGGATGCCAAGTAATGCAGACATTCCTTAACAAAGACAGTGTCATCCAATTTTAAAACATTGTCAATCCCAATTCAGGACAACAGCAAACTTTTATTGGATAAACCTGAAATTCGACAGAAGGAAGGTAAGCCGCCAACGTTGTTAAAGCAATTGCGCGGGGCGATTTTGGCGCGGCATCACAGCATTCGTACTGAGAGCGTCTATTGCGGCTGAAAATCAAGCAGTTATTGCTCTTCGCTTGAGATAAGAGAGCACGGATATCCAATCTGGAAACTTGCTTGTGCCGAAATGAATGTGCTCCCCCCTGAAGAGATCAACTCCATTCTTGACCCTGTCGTCTACGAGAAAATGACCGTCATTCAGATTTTTGTGATGAGAAAGAATAAGCCGCTTGTATCCCGAGTCGCCCAGGTAGCGCTTGATCCACAGCAGTTTGTCTGACCACGCGCTCGGATTTTCCCAGGGTGCAGTTGAAAGAATGTAGGTGTCGTACAGGCTCGACAGTTCGTTGAACGACTCGACAGCGTCCGGCATCGGGCGCATGAGCGAGAAAATGCCGGGAACCTCATCGAGCCTTCCGTCGTACTGCGTCAAAACAGCCTCTGGAAGCTGAGCTATGCCAGACGGAAAATCGACAAGAACATTATCCATGTCGATGTATAGAATCTTTTCGGCCACAGTCACATTCTCGGAAAACCTGACGGTTGAATTAACCGGTTTTATAGCCTGGCTGGCGCTTCAGGCCCTGGCTGGCGCCTCAGGCATCACAGGTTACTTGTCTCGACTCATCTCACAGAATGGATAGCCAACCAGATTGCCGGATTTTTTATCAATCGACAGTGGTGTAGACGCACCTGAGAGTACCAACGCCCCGTCCTTATAAGTTGCTTTCCACGTTTCGTCCAAGTGACCACCTTCGAAATATTCGATGATGAAGTTATTTTCGCCTTTGTTCTGGATGGACAAAGAAAGCTTCCCATATTGTGTATTGCATGACCATTTTCCTTCGAACTTGCTGCCGCTGTCGCCACAGCCTGTAAGGATTGCCACCGATGAAATGAAAATCAACCAGGGTTTTTTATTGTTCATCTCGACTCCTTTCCCTCAATGTTGCGTGAGCAGCGTCGGCGAGGGAAATGCCGTCGTTGTCACGAGTACGGTGGTTTGTCTGGCTTGCCTGGAAAACCTGACGGTTGAATTAATCGGTTTTATAGCCTGGCTGGCGCTTTAGGGAACATCTGCATTACTTGGCATCCCGCGTAATGTAGGGGCAGGCCTTGTGCCTGCCCGTGCGGCCATAGGGCACCTGAAACAGGGCAACTACAAGGGTTGCCCCTACATCCGGTAATTGGAACGGGGTTTTGCAGATGTTCCTCAGAGCCTGGCTGGCGCCTCGGGCATCACAGGTTACTTGTCTCGGCTCATCTCGCAGGGACTAAAACCAACCAGTTTGCCGGACTTTTTATCAATCGAAAGTGTCGCTTCCCCTTCTGGAGCCGTCAACTCGCCGTCCTTATAGGTTACGTTCCCCTTCTCTGCCGAAATCCCATTTCTAAAAAGTTCAATGATGTAGTCATTGTCCTCGTTATGCTGAATGGTCACAGAAAGTTTCCCCATGTGTTCCGTCTCGCATGACCATTTTCCTTCGAACTTGCTGCCGCTGTCGCCGCAGCCTGTAAGGATTGCTACCGTTGAAATGAAAATCAACCTGGTTTTTTTATTGTTCATCTCGGCTCCTTTCCCTCAATATTGCGTGAGCAGCGTCGGCGAGGGAAATGCCGTCGTTATCACGAGTGCGGTGGTTTGTCTGACTAGCTTGCTTTTATCCTGCATAGCGAAATGCTAGAGAATTTATAGCGTTAAGTCAACATCATTTTTTTATTATAAGCAAGCGGCAAGCGAAAGCCGTAAGCATGAGAGGCAGCCAGACCCAGCAGAGTTCGGAAACGATGACTCGAAGTCCTTTTTGCGTCATGAAAAATACTTTCGGATTTAGGGGAGAAACCTGGATGGGTTGCCAGGGAAAGAAGTGGCGCGCATCGGAAAACGGCCAGAAGACGGCTACGCCCAGCCCGCCGTTGGTCAGGGCGTCCAGCGCGATGTGGACGACGACGGCCAGGAAGATCAGCGTACCGGACAGAAACCGGGAAGCCTTGAGCCAGGGGGCAATCCATGCGCCGAAGGCGCCGCAAAGCAGAGCGAAGAAAAGCGAATGGGAAAAACCCCGGTGTCCGAGCCAACTGGCATAAGGGATGCCAAGGTAAAAACTCAAGCCATCGATATCCGGCACGAGGGAAAAAACAACAGCCAGGATGAACAAGCGTGGCGGAATACGGCGCAGTCCCAACGCGACCCCCAGGGCGAGAACCGGCGCGGGGTGGGTCAGGAGGCTGGACACGGAACGTCTAACGGGAGAAAGCAGCGGAAGCGAAAAACCATGGGCTGCGTTCAGTTATCGTACATCGGAGCGTTTTTTTGGGGAGGGGTTCGGGTGTCCTGGCCCGCATCGTGCATCGGAGAGGCTTCGGAGGCGAGCCTTTGCTTGGCGGTGTTGGCCTGCCCGACGATCTTGCGCACATTTGGATTGGTGTCGGTAGCGAAGCGGCGGATAACTTCTTCAAAAGTCTCGATGCCTGCGGTTCTATCCTGCCTTCCGAGAGTCAGCCCCTTGCGGAAAAGGGCTGTGGCAACCAGCACTCGGGAAACCTGGGCATCGTCATTCCCGAAACGCTCGACGATTTCGCCATAGACGGTAATGGTGGCCTGATCGTCGCCCGAAAGCCGCAGTGCCTCGCTTTTCTTGAGCAGCGTACCGCCGATGATATTTCGGATGCTGGGATCCTTGTCGCGCCCGAAACGCCGGACGATGTCGTCAAAAACAGCCACTGCGGCAGCGGTGTCGCCAGAGGGGCTGATGTTCGCACTTGGGAACTCGCTGGCGGCAGGGGCTTCACCCGCGCCTTGTTTTTCCAGAAGCGAACCCTTGGCAAAGAGCGCCCGCGCAGCCCGCTGGCGAAAACCGGCATCGCGGTCTTCAGCGTAGCGGCGGTCGATTTCATCAAAGGCGGCAATGGCCGCCCGGGTATCGCCTTGTTCGATCAGTGTTTCGCCTTTCTTGTGCAGGGCATCCGCGACAACCGCCCGGACGGAAGGTTCGTGGGCGAAACGTTGGTCGAGGCGTTCGTAAGCGGCTACGGCCGCCTTGTAGTTACGCAACTGGCGTTGGAGATCACCCTGGTAAAAAATCGCCCAGGCCCCCAGGGACTTGTCGTCGCCGGGACCGTCGCCGTAAGTCTGTTCGATTTCTCTGTAAACCGGGACTGCCGCCGAAAATTTGCCTTCCTTGGCCAGAGATGCAGCCTGATTGAACATGGCAGTGACGAGTTGGTTGCGTTGTGTGGAGTCGACACCACCCTGTTGGATGGCGGGCGGCTCCCCGCCGACATGCCCCGGGGAGGTTTCCCTCGAGTCGGTGCGGGTTTGCGCGGTAGGCTGTCGGCCATCATCGGCTACAGGATCGCGCGTGGTTTTGCAGGCGGACATGGAAACTGCCGCGCAGACCAATAGAGCGCTTATCTTGAGCGGCCACCGATTCGCTGTATGGGGAGATGTGGGAAGAATCTTGTGGGTCTGCATTGAATGGTTTTCAGAGAATTGACAAACCGGCCCGGCTTTACGGCAGGGATTCGGTTTGGCGGGGCTTCGGGGCAGGGGCTATTGTATTGATGATAGTGACACTTTATCGTTAATCTGTATTTCGGTCACCCGCCACCGGGTGATGTCGATCAGACGCTTGATGAAGTCGTTGTCGTCTGTGCTGAATTGTTCATCGAGCCGCGCGTAAGCGGCAAGGGCTTTTTCGGCATTACGCTGTTTGTAGAAAACTTCGGCCTTTGAGACGAGCGCCGAGGCCAACACTTCGCGGATGGCCGGCGTTTTTTCGTTTCCGAAATTTCGCTCGATTCGCTCGTAGGTGATAACAGCCTCTTTGTCATTGCCCTGTCTGCCAAGAATGCCGCCCTTGTTGAGCAGTGCCCTGGCCGCGAATTGCCGGGAACCGGGAGTAGGGGCTCTCCCGAAGCGTTGCATGATTTCATCGTACCTGGCAATGGCTCTTTCGGGAGACTCACGTTCAAGCGTGACAGCCTGAGTAAAAAGCGTCTGAGCCGGGATATCCCTTGCGTCGAGGGCAGGGGCGTCCTGTTCCTGGGCATTGGTTTGCGGGAGAGATTGAGCATGGCTCGAAGCCGGCATGAACCCCGCAGCGAAGAACAATGCTGCGACCGCGGCAAGGCGGGCAGCGGTAAAGGCATCACATAAGTGCCGTACAGTTTTCATGAAAATTTCTCCCTGATGCCGAGAAAAGTGTGCGATACACGTGAGAAAAAACACATATGTGTCTATATTAACAAGCCTGCGGTTTGATAACTCTGTATCATCAAAAAATTTTTTTACGAATGCGGTTTACCGGGGGAGCATCATTTCTCTTGTTGGCGCGTTTTCTTCGTAAAAACCGCGAAGCAGGCGGTATGCAGTTTCTTTTCGAAGCCGTGGAGCGGTTACACTATGCAAATGAAGAAAATTGTCTCCTGCGGTGCCGTTCTCGCACGCACCCTTCCTCTCTTGCTGGCGCTGGTTGCGCCGTCCGTATCGGCCTCGAACCGTGATTTTTCCGCCTGCCTCGACCGTCTGCGCACGCAGGCTGCCCAGCGCGGCATCTCGAAAGCCGCCTTCGATACTCACGTGGCGCAAATGGAGCCTGACCTGTCGGTGCTCGAATCGCTCGACGCCCAACCCGAGTTCAAAACGCCGATCTGGGATTACCTTGCCGCGCTCGTCGACGAGGAAAGGGTAGGGGACGGCCTCGCCATGCTCGAACAATGGCGCGATGTATTGCAGCGGGCCGAAGAGCGTTTCGGGGTCGATCCCGCAACCGTAGTGTCGGTCTGGGGTGTGGAGAGCAACTTTGGCCGCAGTCTCGGCAAGCGCCCGCTTCTTGTGTCGTTGGGCACATTGGCCTGCATGGGGCGGCGGCAGGATTATTTTCGCGGCGAATTTTTCGCTGCCCTGAAAATCATCGACGATGGACATATTGCGGCCGAACGCCTGACAGGTTCCTGGGCGGGCGCGTTCGGGCAGACGCAGTTCATGCCGTCTACTTTCCTGCGGCTTGCTGTCGATTTCGACGGCGACGGACGGCGCGATCTCGTCGATAGCGTTCCCGATTCGCTCGCATCCACCGCCAATTTTCTGCAACGCGGCGGCTGGAAGAGCGGAGAGAGTTGGGGTTTCGAGGTCAAACTGCCGCCGGGGTTCGACGCATCCGTCGCAGGCCGCCGCAACAAACAACCCATGTCTGTGTGGATAGGGCGCGGCGTGAAACGCGCAAACGGCGAGCCGTTGCCTGCCGACGGCCTGGGTCGTGCCCTGTTGCTTCCCGCCGGTAAAGACGGCCCGGCCTTTCTCGTCGGCAAGAACTTCGACGTCATCTACGGCTACAACGCCGCTGAGAGCTACGCGCTTGCCATTGCCCACCTTTCCGACCGCCTGCGCGGCGGCGAAGGTTTCCGCACTCCCTGGCCGACCGATGACCCCGGAATCTCCAGAGCCGAACGGCGCGAACTTCAGCGTCTCCTGATTGCGCGCGGGCACGACATTGGCGAAGCCGACGGCATGATCGGCACAAGAACGCGCCGGGCCATTGCCCAGGAGCAAAAGAACCTCGGCGTCGAGCCGAACGGGCGTGCGGGTTTGCGGATACTGGAAGCCTTGCGGTCGATGGCGGGGAATTAAAACGGGTTTTGTTTGATCCGATACAGCATGAGGCCGCTACCCGGATTTTCTGGATCCCCGCCTACGCGGGGATGACGCATTTTGGGTTGTTTTCCCCGCCATTCCCGCGAAAATTCCCCGTTATTCCCGCGAAAATCCCCCGTTATTCCCGCAAAAATTCCCCGCCATTCCCGCGAAAATCCCCCGTCATTCCCGCGAAGGCGGGAATCCAGGATGTATCCGTTTAAATTGAAACCGCCCTAAAACCCCGGTTCACCCAGTACGTAAGCGGCGGCCACGCAGCGGTCATCTCCCAGCATCATCAGCGCGAACAGCCGTTCCGAGAGTGTGGTGGCGTGGGACATGCGCATTTCGAGCAGATCTGTCGCGCGGGGATCGAGGACGACGAAATCGGCTTCATGCCCCGGCAGGAAGTTGCCGATGTGCGCATCCAGGTAGAGCGCGCGCGCGCCGCCCAGGGTAGCGAGATAAAACCCGGCTTCGGGAGTGAGGGTTTGTCCGGCGAGCCGCAATACCTTGTAGGCTTCGTTGAGTGTTTGCAGCATGGAAAGACTGGTTCCTGCGCCTGCGTCGCTTCCCAGCCCGACCCGCAGGCCGAAGTCGCGCGCGCGCCCCAGGTCGAACAGACCGGAACCGAGAAAGAGATTGGATGTGGGGCAGAAACTCATTGCCGCGCTGCGGGTTGCCATGAGATGACGGTCTTCGTCGTCGAGCCAGATGCAGTGTGCAAACACGCTGCGTGGCCTGAGTTGACCGAAGCGCTCGTAAATATCCAGATAACTGCGCGCGCCGGGATAAAGGCACATCGTCCAGGTCACCTCCTGGCGCTGTTCAGCCAGATGTGATTGCAGGTAAAGACCGGGCACTTCACTGAAAAGCTGTCCGGCCCGGCGCATTTGTTCTTCCGTGGAAGTAGGCGCGAAGCGTGGGGTGACGGCGTAGGCCAGACGCTCGCGGCCATGCCATTTTTCGATCAGCGCGCGGGATTCGGCGTCGCCCACTGCCGGGGTGTCGCGCAGGGATTCCGGGCAATTGCGATCCATCAGCACCTTGCCGGCAATCATCCTCATGCGCCGCACGCGCGCGGCTTCAAACAGGGCATCGGTGCAGGCGGGGTGCACGGTGGTGAAAACCATTGCCGTAGTTGTGCCGTGTCGCAGCAATTGATCGCAGAAGAACCCGGTCCCGGCGGCGGCATAGGCAGGATCGGCATAGCGAGCCTCGGCGGGCCAGGCATATTCTTCCAGCCATGTCGTGAGCTGCTCGCCGTGACTGGCGATGATTTCCGTTTGCGCGCAGTGGATGTGAGTATCGATGAAACCCGGCAGGATCAACTTGCCGGAGTAATCGATGTGGCGGACGTCTACCGGCAGACTGGATTCGAGTTCCGCCGCCGGACCGCAATCGAGCACATGCCCGTCGCGGACGAGAAGCAGACCATCGGGAAAGTGGACGCAAGCATCAATTCCGCGCTCAACGGGATCATCGACGAAATGAACGATTTCGCCGCGCACGGCCAGCAACGTGGAAGGGGCGATGGGAGTACGCATGGTGTTACGGGCTGAATGTGGGTCAAAACAAACCGGTGGAATAGCCATGCATCAGATGTTTTGATTCTACAACTTTTATGAAAATTGTCATTCATGTGTTGGATAGGAAACCTCTGCAAAACCCCTTCTGTCGTGCAGGATGACTGGATGCCGGGTAATGCGGTGTTTTCGTAGGGGCGACCTGTGGTCGCCCGACATTTCGTAGGGGCGTTGCACGCAATGCCCCTACGGAACACCTGCAAAACCCCTTCTGTCATTCTGCGCGCAGCGAAGCGAAGTCGCAGAATCCAGACGTTGCGTGGATCCTGCGACTTCGCGCAGGATGACAGGTGGTGAAAGCAGAGGTAATGCAGGGGTTCTCTACGGGATCGGTTTCGGACAATACGGAGGTTCCAAAGAGTTTATTATTAGCCACTTACCCAGAACAGGAAACGAACAAGAACGGATCATGAATCCCGTACTGAAGTACCGGGGCGGCAAACTGCGGGAAATTCCTCGTTTTTTGCACCACATCCCGAACGATTTCGACCGCTACATCGAACCTTTCCTGGGGGGCGGGGCGCTGTTCTTCCATATTGAGCCTGCGCGCGCGGTGCTCAACGACGTCAACGCGCGGCTCATGGGGTTTTACCGGCAACTCAGGGACGAATACCCGCAAATGCGCGAGCAGTTCGATGCGCTTCAGGCGGAATACGAACGCAATCAACGGGAATACGCTGCATTGAAGGCCGAGCAGCCGGACAGGCGCGTTCCGAATGCCAACGAGGATTTGTATTACCGCCTCCGCGCGCTCTACAACCGTCCGGACGAAACCTGGCTGGAGGGCGTGCTGTATTACTTCATCAACAAAACGGCCTACTCCGGCATGCTCCGTTATAACCGGCGCGGCGATTACAACGTTCCTTTCGGCAGATATCCGCATTTAAACACCCAACGGGTGACGGCGCGGCACAGCGAACTGCTCCGGCGAGCAGAGCTTTATAGCGTGGACTACAGCCAGATATTTTCAATGGCGGAGAAAAACGATTTCATCTTTCTCGATCCGCCGTATGACTGCACATTCAACGACTACGGAAACATCGAATCCATCAACGGGTTCGATGAAGCCGAACACCACCGGCTTGCGGAAGCGTTTGGAAAACTGCCCTGCCGCGCGCTGATGGTGGTCGGCAAAACGCCGCTGACGGAAGCGTTGTATGGAAGCTATGTCTGCGACGAGTATTACAAGAGCTATGCGGTGAACATCCGGAATCGCTTCAACAACGATTCGATGCACATTGTGGCGAAGAATTATTGAAATCGACGCCTCACCGCTAGGACATGAATTTCCCTTCCACCATCGTGTAGTGCACCCGGCTCGGCAGTTCTGTAATGGTCGTCTGAGCGCAAGCCATTTTGGGTTATGGACGACGTGTCCAGTCTTCAACGGTTAAATCAACGACACGGGCAAATGCAGCGTCATTGGTCACGAGGACGGAATCTGTTTCCAGTGCGTGAGCTGCTATTAACATGTCCAACGGCCCAAGTGCCCTGCCTTGTTTTTCCATGCCAGCCCGTACATTCCCGTAGCGTTCCATTGCAGCACTATCCCAGGGCAGCACGTCCACGCGCCGCAGGAGTTCCATGACGGCTTGATGAAGACGTTTGGCGTCCGGCATCTTCGCCAGGCCGAACATCAACTCCCCTCCGGTGATTGCAGAGATACATAGCGCGGCCATAGGCACTTCAGTTACCCGCAGAGAGACGACGGGGTGGTTTTTGATGAGATGGCTTACCGTGTTTGTATCAAGCATGTACCGCTTCATTCGCGCCATCCCTCAAAAGGATCGCGTTCCTGCGCGCCCTGATTGCGCTCGGCAGCATCCAGAAAATTGGCAGGTACGCTGACGCCCTTGAGTGCTTCAAAGAAACCTTCCCATGTTGCAGGCTTCTTCGACAGGATGACGTCGCCCGTCTGCGGGTCTTGGCGGATGAAAACTTCCTTCCCGGTAAAACGATAGGCGGCAGGCAAGCGTACCGCCTGACTGCGGCCATTGATGAACAGCTTGGCAACTTGACTCACGATTCGCCTCCGGCAGGGAAGTGGGTATATATCAAAGAATATACCCGAGGCAGGCATATATCAAGGTGTATTCTTGTTCGAAACCGCTCTACTGCGCTCGAAGCCTCACCGCTCGAACATGAATTTCCCCTCCACCATCGTGTAGTGCACCTGGCCTGGGAGTTCAAGGCCGAGGAAGGGGGTGTTTTTGCCTTGGCTTTTGAGGCCGTCGCGGCTGACGGTGAAGCGGGCGGTGGGGTCGAAGATGCAGAGGTCGGCGCGCGCGCCGGGGGCAAGGTGTCCGGCTTTGGTGATGCCGGCGAGTTGCGCGGGGGCGGAGGTGACGCGGGCCAGGGCGTCGGTGAGCGGCAGGTTGTTGTCTTCGGCCCATTTGAGGGTGAGGGGCAGCAGGAGTTCGAGGCCGGTGGCGCCGGGCTCGGATTCGCTGAAAGGGATGAGTTTGCAGTCGTCGTCGACGGGGGTGTGGTCGGAACACAGGGCGTTGATGCGGCCTTCGAGCAGCCCTTTCGAGAGGGCATCGCGATCCTGGCGGCTGCGCAGCGGCGGGATGAGGTGGCAGTTGGCGTTGAAGTAGCCGATGTCCTGGTCGCACAGGTGCAGATGGTTGATGGAAATGTCGCAGGTGACGTCCATTCCTTGTACGCGGGCCTGTTCGATGAGGGTCAGTCCCTCGGCGCTGGACAGGCGGGTGATGTGCAGCCGCGCGCCGGTCATTCTGGCAAGTTGCAGGTAGGTGAACAGGGCGACGGTTTCGGCGGCCACGGGAATGCCGGACAGGCCGAGGCGGCTGGCGACTTCTCCGTCGTGGGCGTAGCCGCCACGGGCGAGGAAGGGGGCGATGGGCTGGAGCCAGACGCGAAAGCCGAAGGTGGCCGCGTACTGCATGGCGCGCATGAGCACCATGTTGTCGAGGATGGGGAGGTTGGCCTGGGAGAAAGCGAAGCATCCGGCTTCGACCAGTTCGGCCATCTCGGAGAGACGTTCGCCTTTAAGTCCGATGGTGAGCGCGCCGACGGGGTAGATGTGGGCGCGGTTGAGCTTCTTGGCGCGGTAGCAGAGCATTTCGACGAGGCCCGGTTCGTCGAGGACGGGGTCGGTGTCGGGCGGAATGGCAACGCTGGTGACGCCTCCGGCCATCGCGGCGTCCATTTCGGATTCGAGGGTGGCGCGGTATTCAAAGCCGGGTTCGCGCAGGCGGGCGGCAAGGTCGATGAGGCCGGGGGCGACGACGAGGCCCGTGGCATCCAGGGTACTGTTCGATTCGAACCCGTCGGGGGCGACGCCGAGGGCGGCAATTTTGCCGTCGGCAACGAAAACGTCTTGTACCCGGTCGGTCTGGCGGGCCGGATCGATGACCCGGCCATTGGCGATGCGGATGTTCATCGTGAATTCCTCATTGTCCGGCGAGCATGCACATGACCGCCATGCGCACGGCGATCCCGAAGGTGACTTGCGGCAGGAGGACCGCCTGGCTGCCGTCGGCGACGGCGGAGTCGATTTCGACGCCGCGATTCATCGGGCCGGGGTGCATGACGATAGCGTCGGGTTTGGCGAGAGCGAGTTTTTCTGCGGTCAGGCCCCACATTTTGTAGTACTCCTGCGGGGAGGGCAGCAACGCGCCTGCCATGCGTTCGTTTTGCAGGCGCAGCATCATGATGACGTCTACGCCGCGCAGCCCTTCGCGCATGTCGTTGAAGGTGCGCACGCCCATGCTTTCAATGGAGGAGGGCAATAACGTTTTGGGGGCGATGACGCGCAGGTCGGGAACGCCAAGGGTGGTGAGGGCGGCGATTTGCGAGCGCGCAACCCTGGAATGCAGCACGTCGCCGACGATGGCGATGGAAAGCTGGCTGAAGTCGTGTTTGTAGTGCCGGATGGTGTACATGTCCAGCAGGCCCTGGGTGGGGTGGGCGTGCCGCCCGTCCCCGGCGTTCACGACGTGGATGTGGTCGCGGCCCGTGGCCTGAAGGTGTTGGGCGATGAGCACGGGCGCGCCGCTGGCGGCGTGGCGCACTACGAACATGTCGGCGTGCATCGCGCAGAGGTTGTCGATGGTGTCGAGCAGGCTTTCGCCTTTGGAGGCGGAACTGGTGGAGACGTTGAGGTTGACGACGTCGGCGGTCAGTCGTTTGGCCGCAATCTCGAACGTGGTGCGGGTGCGGGTGGAGTTCTCGAAGAACAGGTTGAAGATGCTCTTGCCGCGTAGCAGGGGAAGTTTTTTGACTTCGCGCTCGGTAACTTCGGTGAAGGGCGCCGCGTGGTCGAGGATGCTGATGATGACTTCGCGCGGCAGTCCGTCGAGGGTGAGCAGATGTTGCAGCTCACCATGCCTGTTGAGCTGTGGATTACGCATGGATCAGCCTCAGAATCAGGTTGCCGTTTTCCGTCTGTTCCAGTTGCAGGTTTTGCGAGGAAGGCAGCGGTTCGGGCAGGATGTGGGCACAGTAGCGGGCGGCGATGGGCAGTTCGCGCCCGCCGCGGTCGACGAGGACGGCCAGTTCGACGTTGGCCGGCCGCCCAAAATCGAAAATTTCGTTGAGCGCGGCGCGAGTGGTGCGTCCGGTATAGAGCACGTCATCGACGAGAATGACGGGGGCGCCTTCGATGGAAAACGGGATGTGGGTGCGCTGCGGGCGGGAATGAAGCCCTTTTGAGCCGAAGTCGTCACGGTAAAAGGAGATATCGATGGCTCCCGGCGGCTGGTTGAGTTCGAGCAGGGCGTGCAACCGCTGTGCGAGCCATTCGCCGCCGGTGCGGATGCCGATGAGAACGGTGTTGGGCTGAAGGTGGGGACGTATTTGTTCGGCCAGTTGGCGGCAAAGGGTTTCAGCATCAGGGAGTTGCATGATGGAGAGTGTCCAGGAATTGTTGCAGGATGAGTTGCGCGGAGACGGCATCGAGTTTTTTCTTGCGTGCCCGCCAGTTTCTCATGCCTGCGCTGCGCAGGCTAGAGTCGGCTTCGGCCGAACTGAACCGTTCGTCGATGAAATATACGGGCAGGCGGAAGCGCCCGTGCAACTGGTCGGCAAAACGTCGGCAGTGAGATTCGAGCGCATGCTCGCCTTTGCCATCGAGCGGGCGCGGCAGGCCGACGACGAGGGCGACGGGTTGCCATTCTTCGATTAGACGGGAGAGGGCATCGAACCGCGCAACGCTGGATTCGAGAGCGATGGCGGCAAGCGGACTGGCAAGGCCGGTTTCGATTTCGCCGGTGGCGATACCGATGCGGGCAAGGCCGAAGTCGAAACCGAGAAGGCAACCGCGAGTGGGCAGGCGAGGGGGAGATGTGATTGTGGAGGGCGTGCCTTCAGGCATGCCCGGTGACCTTGCTGACTTGAAAGAGATCGATACCGAGTTGATGCGCGGCAGCCGTCAGGCGGGCTTCCGGCGGCATGCTGAAGACGATGGACATGTCGGCGGGAACGGCGAGCCAGGCGTTGTCGGCGAGTTCCTGTTCGAGTTGGCCTGCCGTCCAGGCTGCGAAGCCCAGGCTGACGAGCACTTCGTGCGGTTCGCCTTCGCTGGCGATGGCTTGCAGGATGTCGCGGCTGCTGGTGAGACCCACTTCGTCGTTCACGCGTAGCGTGGAGTGCCAGTCGCCGCTTGGGCGATGGAGGACGAACCCCCGGTCGGTCTGCACCGGGCCGCCGAAGTAGACGGGTTGCGAGGTGAAATTTTGTGTGTCGAGTTTGAGTTCCACACGCTCGAACAACGCGCCCAGAGTCATGTCGATGGGACGGTTGACGATGATGCCGAGCGCGCCCTGGGCGTTGTGCTCGGCGATGTAAGTAAGCGTGCGGGAGAAATGCGGATCGGCCATGTAGGGCATGGCGATCAGGAAGTGGTGCGTGAAGTTGCTCGGGACGGTATCCATGCGCGCATTGTACGCTACTCGGATCGGTTACGCTGTGTGCTAATTGAGACGGTATGCGGCATATACGCCGACACATGTCACAGTATTACGTTCGGGGGAGCATAACTGGCAATCAGACTGAGCAGTTCTTCTTCCTGGTAGGGCTTGCCGAGATAATGGTTTGCTCCGATTTCCATCGCGTATTCGCGGTGCTTGTCGGCCAGCCGCGAGGTAATCATGATGATCGGCACGTCTTTCAACCTGAGGTCGGCACGGATGTTGCGGACAAGGTCGAAACCGTCCATGCGCGGCATTTCGATGTCGGAAAGAATAACGTCCGGCATGTTGTCGATCAGCGATTCGATGGCGTCGACGCCATCCTTGGCGGTAATGACGCGATAGCCCTCGCGCTCCAGCATGCGGCTGGTGATTTTGCGCACGGTCAGCGAGTCGTCGACGACCATGATCGTCGGTATGTGTGCCGCTTCCGGTTCAGGTATGGTCGATATCGCTCCGGGAAGCTGGCTTGCCTGGCTATAAGTGATCTCGCGGCTCGCCATGGCGACAGGATTGATGATGAGCACGATTTCACCGTTGCCGAGCACGGTGGCTCCAGACATGCCGACGATGCGGGTCAGTTGCGGCCCGGCGTTCTTGACGATGATTTCCTGATGACCGCGCAGGGCATCTACATGCAGGGCCAGGGTTTGCGCGCCGGAGTGCAGCAGCAGCACCCAGCTATAGCGGCCGATTTCCGGTCGGGCGGAGGGACTGCCGAGCAGGTTCGGTAGATAGCGGTAACCGTATTGCTGGTCAAGCC
>JAITMK010000002.1 GCA_031277415.1 Azoarcus sp. | reverse complement strand
GGATGATCCGCTATCTCCGCCCGGCGAGTCCGCCTGCACCCTGGCACTGATAGGGTTTTCGGCATGTGAAGCCTCCGGCCGCCTCCACTCCTGGAGCCTCACGTTGCTATGGTTCACCGGCATTGTGGCGATCCTGGGGGTGTTGTCTTCAGGTTCCGAGGCGGCTTTTCTGTTGCTCGTGGCAAGTCTCGTCCCGGCAGCTTGCCAGGCCTGTTTTTCGTGGCGGCTGACCTTTGACAAACAGATTTTCGCCGCATGGGCGCAGTTGCAGGACGACGAAAGCCAGAAAGCGCAGCGTGCGTTCGATGCTGCCTTGAGAACGTTATCGAAGAAAGAAATTCCGGCAGGCGAAGTCCGTTCCATGCCTGATCGCGTCATGGGAGTACGGCGCCTGCACCGGTTCCAGATCGCTGCCTTGCTTGGACAGGTACTGGTATTGGTGATCGGTTTGCTGTGGGTTTCCAGTCATGCTTGAAAAAATCCTGGCATCCACCCTCTGCGGCATCATCAGGATACTGACCGGCGTGCGGGCGATCTGGCGCGGCACACAGCCCGAAGCACGGGCGCGTGTCTATTACGCCAATCACCGCAGCCACGGTGACTTCATTCTCATCTGGGCGATACTGCCAGCGGAGATCAGAGCCGCTACCCGTCCGGTCGCAGGGGCCGACTACTGGCTCCGTGGCCGGTTGCGGCGCTACCTGATCGAGCATGTGTTTCGCGGGGTGCTCATCGACCGACACGTGAAACGTGGCGACGACCCCATCGGAACCATGCTTGGGCCGCTTGCGGCGGGCGAATCGCTGATCGTGTTTCCCGAAGGCACGCGCAATCAGGGCGATGGCGTCCTGCCCTTCAAGTCGGGGATTCATCACCTGGCAGAGAAATGTTCCGGGATCGAATTCGTCCCGGTCTGGATCGAGAACCTCGGACGCGCCCTGCCAAAGGGAGGAATGATGATCGTACCGCTCTTGTGTACGGTGACGGTCGGCGCGCCGCTCAGACTCGAACCGGGCGAACGCCGTGCCGATTTCCTTGCCCGTTGCCGGGAAGCCCTGCTTGCCCTGGAACCTGCCGAATGAACATGACCGCTCTGGAATATTCTCCGTCGTACACCTTGTTGCTCGTCTTCGCAGGCATTGCCGGAACTCTCCTCGTTGCCAGCCTCATCGGTTTCATCCTGCGAACGTGCCTGACCGGGGGACGAACAAACCCCGTCATCTTCAATCTGAATGCCCGCATCAACGCCTGGTGGGTGATGGTGCTCATCCTGGCACTGGCGTTCTGGATCGGAAATACGGCGGTTGTCGTACTCTTCGCCTTCATTTCCTTCCAGGCGCTACGCGAATACATCTCGGTGACGTACACCCGGCGAGGCGATTACCGGGCGCTTCTCTGGTGCTTTTTCTGTTTCCTTCCCCTGCAATACTGGCTGATCGGTATTGGCTGGTATGGCCTGTTCTCGATTCTGATCCCGGTCTACGCTTTTTTGCTGCTTCCCATTTCATCGACGCTCGGCGCAGACACGACGCGCTTCCTCGAACGCGCCGCCAAGGTGCAATGGGGGTTGATGATCTGCGTCTATTGCCTTTCGCATGTACCCGCACTGCTGGCGCTAGACATTGCCGGTTTCGAAGGGCGCAACCTGCAATTGATCGTCTTCTTGCTGCTGATCGTTCAGTCGAGCGACGTATTTCAATACGTGTGGGGCAAACTTCTGGGTCGACGCAAGCTTGCCCCGGAAATTTCTCCTTCGAAAACGCTGGAAGGGCTCATCGGCGGGGTGCTGACCTCGACCGCCGTAGGGGCGGCGCTCTGGTGGATTACGCCATTTACCTGGTGGCAGGCCGCGCTGATTGCGCTCACGGTCAACGTGCTTGGATTTTTCGGCGGTTTTGTGCTGTCGGCCATCAAACGCGACCGTGGCATCAAGGATTGGGGCCATATGATCGAAGGCCACGGCGGAATGCTTGATCGCGTCGACTCGGTGAGTTTCTCCGCGCCGATCTTTTTCCATATCGTCCGGTATTGGTGGAACGTGTGACGATCAGTGGCGCGTATGCTTTGCATGGACTGAACACGGCCCAAGCGCCGTCGAAATCGTTGACTACCATTGAGAATTGACCATGACACGCCCCATCAACCGCATGCGCGCCGTTCATCCTGGTGAAATTCTGCGCGAGGATTTCATCGTTCCGCTCGGACTTTCCGTCCACGCCCTGGCAAAGGAATTGGGTGTTCCCGCCACCCGCATCCACGAAATCATCAAAGAACGACGCGCCGTGACGGCTGATACAGCAGAGCGGCTTGCGCGCTACTTTGGCGGAGATGCCGCTTCCTGGCTGGTCATGCAGGTGAACTATGATCTTAAAACGCTTCCCACGCGGGCAGATATCGAACGTTGTGTTCACCGGCGTCTTGAAATCCAGCTGGCCTGATACCAAGCGCGCAATCAACCAACGAGCCCTTTGGAAACTCTGCATTACCCTATTACCCACCACCTGTCATCCTGCTTGATACCGCAGGATCCATGCAACGTCTGGATTCTGCGACTTCGCTCTGCTACGCGCAGAATGACGGGAGGGTTTTGCAGATGTTTCCTTTGGTTGCGATAGGAACAAAAATTTTCCGCCCCTGCTAATCCAGCGTGCGCCGGTAAGTCTTCAGCCCGGCGGCCAGTACCACGCCGGTGAAGAGCAGGATGGGCCAGATGTGGGGCCAGAGCAGTGCCAGCCCGTTGCCCTTGAGAAGAATGCCCCGCGCAAGCAGCAGAAAATGGGTGAGCGGCAGGACGTTGCCGATGGCCTGCGCCCATCCGGGCATGGCCTGGAAGGGGAACATGAAGCCGGAGAGCAGAATCGACGGGAGAAAGAAGAAGATCGTCATCTGCATGGATTGCAACTGGTTGCGGGCAATGGAACTGATGGTGATGCCGAGCGTCAGGTTGGCGCAGATAAAGAGCAGCACCATGCCGTAAAGCAGGAGCAGGCTGCCTTCGATGGGAATGTTGAAAATCCAGCGGGAGGCCGTCAGGATCAGCGTGACCTGTAAGAGCCCGATGATGATGTAGGGAATGATCTTGCCGGTGAGTACTTCCAGCGGCGTGGCGGGGGTGGCGAGCAGGTATTCGAAGGTGCCCCGTTCCCGCTCGCGGGTCATGGCAAGCCCGGTCATGAGTACCATCGTCATGGTCAGGATGACTCCCATCAAGCCCGGCACGATGTTGTAGGCGGTCAGTCCCTCCGGGTTGTAGCGGCGATGGACGCGCAAATCGATCGGTGGCTGTGGCGGGTGGGTGAATCCCGGCAGATCCGGCGCGAAAACCTGAACCCCCAACTGGTTCAGGACGGAGAGCGCACCGCCCATCGCTATCGGGTCGGTGGCGTCCGCTTCCACCAGCAGAACCGGCGTTTTGCCCCGCGCCAGATCGCGGTGGAATCCCGGCGGGAAGGTGACGACGAACTTTACGCGCCCCTCGCCGAGCAGGTCGTCCGCCTGCCGGGCGTTGATGCTGCCGATGATGTCGAAATAGCTGCTGTTCTTCATGGCTGCGACGTAGGATCGGGCGAAGGGGCCGGGATCGGCCATGACGACGGCCGTGGGAAGATTCCGGGGATCGGTGTTGATGGCAAAGCCGAACAGCAGAAGTTGAACGATGGGGATGCCGATGATCATGCCGAAGGTGAGCCTGTCCCGTTTCAACTGGAGAAATTCCTTTACCAGGATGCCGAACCAGCGCGCTGCGGAGAAGGTGGAGAAGCGTCTCATGAGTTGGTGACCGTACCTTCCATTATTCCCGTACCTTCCATCATTCCCCGTACCTTCCGTCATTCCCGCGAAGGCGGGAATCCAGGCGGTTTCCCCCGCCTTCGCAGGAGCGACGTGGCGGGGGCGAGTTGCCCGGCGGGCTGCCGTATTGGTCCTGATCGTCTTGCATGAGATGAATGAAGGCATCTTCCAGCGAAGGCGGGATAGGGCGCATATGCAGACCGCTGCCCGCCAGCGTGCGCTCCAGGATGTCCTGGAGGAGTTCTGCGTTTCGTCCGCTGACGTGGAGGGTGGCGCCGAAACTCGCCACCATCTCGATCCCCGGCAACTGCCGCAGTTTTCCCGCGAGGCCGTGCAACTTGTGGCCGCTGATTTCCCAGGTATTCAGGTGAAGGCTGCTGACGACTTCTTCCGCCGTGCCGGAAGCCAGCAGTTGCCCGTAGGAAATGTAGGCGAGCCGGTGGCAACGTTCCGCTTCGTCCATGTAATGCGTGGAGACGAGGACGGTGACGCCGGAAGCGGACAGACGGTGGATTTCTTCCCAGAAGTCCCGCCGGGCCTTGGGATCGACTCCGGCGGTGGGTTCGTCGAGAAGCAGCAGCTTCGGGCGGTGCAGCAGGCAGGACGCCAGCGCCAGCCGCTGTTTCCAGCCGCCGGAGAGCGCTCCCGCCAGTTGGCGGCGGCGGCTTGTCAGACCCAGTTCTTCCAGGGTGTGCGTCACCGTCTGGCGGCGATCTGTCACGCCGAACATGCGGGCGACGAAATCCAGGTTTTCTTCAATGGAAAGATCGTCCCAGAGAGAAAACCGTTGGGTCATGTAACCCACCTGGGGTTTGATCCGGGCGCTGTCCTTGATGACATCCAGCCCCAGGCACATGCCTTGCCCGTTGTCCGGGGTGAGCAGGCCGCAGAGCAGCCGGATGGAGGTGGTTTTGCCGCTGCCGTTGGGGCCGAGAAATCCGAAAATCTCGCCCTCCCGCACCTGTAGGGCCAGATTCTTTACAACGTGCCTGTTCCCAAAATGCTTGTTGAGTCCGCTGACGTCGATGGCAAGGGGCGCGTCCATGTCACTTGCCGGTCAGGCGCACATCCAGGGGCAGTCCCGGACGCAGGGCGGCGGCTTGTTCCCGTGCGGGGGCGGCTTCGACACGGAAGACGAGTTTTTCCCGGCTTCCCTGGCTATAGATGACGGGTGGCGTGTATTCGGCCTGGGGCGCGATGAAATCGATGACGGCCCGGATAGGCGCGTCGCAGCCATCGCAGTGTGCCTCCACGGCTTGTCCAGGCTGAATGCGGGCGAGTTCGGTTTCCGGTACATAGAAGCGCAGCCGCCGACGGTCATCCGGCAACAGACTTGCCACGGGAGAGCCTGCGGGAACCCACTCCCCGGGTCGATACCAGGTGTCGGCAATCTCCCCGGCAGCGGGGGCGGAGACGGTTTTGCGCTCCACCGTCCAGCGCCGTTGCGCCGTCTGGGCTTGCGCTGCCTGTAATTCGGCCTCGGCGCTGCGCACCTCAGGCTCCCGACCCAGGGTGTCCCGATACGCGGAGAGTTGCTGTTTGGCGGCTTCTACCTGGGCCAGTGCCTGATCGTGGTTGCTGACGGCTTCATCGATGGCGGCGGGGGAAACGAAGTTCTCGCGGGCAAGCGATTGCTGGCGCTCAAGGCGGAGTTTGGCAAGCCGCAGATTGGCCTGCGCCGCCCGCAGATTAGCTTCCAGCGTGGCAATTTCCGTCTGCCGCCGGGGTTCTTTCAGGTTTTCCACTTTTCCCCGCGCGGAATCGGCACGAGCCTCGGCTTCCATCAGGGCGTCGATTTCCGGGTCGGCCTCCACCGCGAAAACCGGCTGTCCTTCGCTTACTCTTGCGCCGCGAGGCGAGTCCAGGGTCTTGAGATAACCCGCCTGCGGCGCAGCCAGATAGATGAATTCACCTTCCACGTAACCCTGGTAAACAGGTGCGTCGTCGTTGTGGCATCCGGCCAGCAAACAGACCGGGATGCAGATGATGAAGCGGCGGAGAAAATTCATCATGAGACAAGGTGATGTGCTTGCCATGGATTCTCACGCTAATACGGGCGCGTGGCAACGGGGGGCGGTGAAGTGGTTCGAATGGCGTAGAGATTCTCCTGATTATGATCTTGAGCCCTTCCAGAAAGGAGGTGCCGCATGGTAGGGACTGCCCGCCATGGACGCAGTGGCATCCCATCCAAATCCGCTACCCAAAAAACCGAAACCTGCTTTTTCACGGTGAAGGGATTGACGCGTCTGAATACGGTACCAGGCTGAATGGATTTGTAATGTGGCGCGCGCCTCGGCAGAGATTGGCGAATTCCAGAGCAATAACTTGAGGAGAAGCGGAAGCAACTCGATCATCGCCAGCAGCAGGGTCTTCTCTTTCACGGCAAGGTCGATTTCGGGGTGCTTTTGGCGTATCCGTGCGAACGCCTTGGCATCGGTGCCAGCCTCTTTGAGTGCTTGTTCGGCAACACTCATACGTGCTTCATACGATTGATCCGCCTTCTCTTCTGCCAGGCTGTGTTTAGCTTTCAGTTGGGTATGCTCTGTTTTTTCCTGATCAAGCCGGGTGCGTATCGGCGCTTTGTAGGCATCGATCCGTTTCCGCGTGTTGTTGCCCATCTGTCTGCATTCGGCCGCCTTGACCTGCGCCCGTGTGCGCAGTCTGTTCAGATAGGCCTGGTGCGTTTCGCTCAGGTCTTCCGCACGGCTTGCGCTGGAAAGTTCGGCTCGCAGGCGTTGGGATTCGACCTGGCAGGACTGGTCTCTGGCTTGCGCCTGAACCAGTTCGGCAGGCAAGGCTCCGAGTTGGAGTTCGAGTTGGCGAATCGTTTCCTGAGCGCTGGATTCGCGGCCATTGAGGCCACTGACATCAAACTCTTTGTCAGCGTATTGACGATGTTGCTCGACGGCCTCGTCGCGCATTACCTGGCGTTCCGCTCGGATCAACCCTTGATGCGACGCTTCTTCCCATTTCTGGGCGATCACGACCGATAGCAGGACAATCATCATCAGACGGATTACCAATAAGCACAATTGGGGCGCCCAATGGGGCGCGACGGCATCGCCCAGGATGACGAGGGCGCGTTCGAGCCAGACGATGGCAAATGTCAACAGCATCGACAACGCCAGAATGGCTGCCCAACGCGACGAGCCTGCGATTACATCGGGGGTGATGTGGGTACTGGCCAGAACGAGAGTGGCAACAAAAACGAACGGCAGCGTGACAAAGGCAATGATGCCGCCCAGGGTATAGGCAACTATTCTGGCCTGCGGGGTGTGATGATTGATAGCGGAAGGCGTGGTGCCGTAGAAAAACAAAAGGAAAAACTGAACAAATGATTTGAGTCTGCTCAACATGATGTCACTCCTTGAGTTTGGTTACGGAAGCAGCCGTTCATAGCCGCTGTCCTCACCTACATCAGTAGGAGCTGACGCCATTTTTTTCGGGCACGGTCTTTATCTCCCAAACACCCAGGTAGCGTGCAGCAGCGAACCATGCACCAGATTCGTTGCGACAGTGCGCCATGGGAACAACTGCTCCAGTTGCCGGGCATGTTCTTCGGCCAGGGGGCTTCTTCAGGCTATCCGGATTTTGTTGAGTTTTCTGCCCAATGATGGGCAGGTGACACGCGACGGCAAAACCGGGTAGTGTCTCAGTTTCAAAATGCCTGCCCTCCTACGTCATTGCAGCGCAACGCGAAGCGTAGGCGCGGAATCCAGGCACCGCGTGGATCCTGCGACTTCGCGCAGGATGACGGGGAC
>JAITMK010000120.1 GCA_031277415.1 Azoarcus sp. | reverse complement strand
AAATGGCTTGGCGGTGAAGCCTTCGTATCATTCGACCGGAAAACCGTCGAACTTATCGCCGTACAAGGTCAAGCCACGTGGCTTGTTTCCAAATTTGTGAATCACCGATCTACGGCCATCTCATGGGACTTCAGCCATTCCCGAAGAATCTCATTGATGCGCGTCTGCCAGCCACGGCCGGAGGATCGGAACGTGGCAGCAATATCGGCATCGAGGCGTAACGTTACGGGCGACTTCAGCGGCCGCCCACGGAGCCCTACGCGCACCGTAGGTAATACACGCTCCCATTCCTCATCGGTAAGAGGCCGAGAATCCGGGTCACTCATCGCGCCAGCAAGAATCTTTGCTTCCTCATCTGGCGTATTAAGCCGAATACGACGCCCTGTGCGCGTTTCAAGAAAAGTCTCTGACATAACGCTTTTTCTCCACATTGTCCGCTTCACGAAGACTGATAGCACGCGTCACATGACGGTATGTATAAGTCACGTAATACAACCTGTCACCCATCGGAACAAGCGCATTAAATCGCTGTTCACCATAATCTGACCAGATGTCCTCCCAACAAAGGGCATCATCCCAATCCAGTTCGGCAGCAAGGGACAAGGATAAACCGTGTTTCTTTCGGTTTATTTCATCCTTTACTGGATCAAATTCAATTTCCACGCGTGAATTGTACGTACATTTAGACGATGAGTAAAGGACTGCTTCGTGAAGAATGTCATATTATATAGAATTTTATATGCTTTTAACATGCAACAAAACCAGTATTTCCGTCCCCTCTTCCTGCCGACCTCAATGGCTCAATGTGCCTCGTCCCAGTTGGTCCCTGTTCCCACATCAACCCGTAACGGAACGGCCAGGTTGGCGACGTTTTCCATCAATCCGGGAAGTTCCGTGCAGATGGCGTCGATTTCCTCATCGGGGACTTCAAGAACCAGTTCATCGTGAACCTGTAGCACCAGTCTTGATTGGAGATTCGAGCCATATAACCACTGATGAACGGCAATCATCGCTTTCTTGATGAGGTCGGCGGCGGTTCCCTGCATGGGGGCGTTGATGGCGGCGCGCTCTGCTGCCTGACGGCGGGTAAACTGGCGTGCGTCGATGTCCGGCAGGCGGAGGCGTCGTCCAAAGACGGTTTCAACGTAGCCCTGCTCGTGCGCAATGGCTTTTATCCGTTCCATGTAGGCGGCAACGCCCGGATAGCGCGCGAAATAACGGTCGATCCAGTTTTGTGCTGCACCGCGTTCGATTCCGAGCGACTTGGCGAGGCCGTGCGCACTCATGCCGTAGATGAGGCCGAAGTTGATGACTTTGGCGTAACGGCGCTGTTCGGAGGTAACTGCTTCAGGCTTGGCGCCGAATACCTCTGCGGCGGTGGCGCGATGGATGTCTTCGTTGCGCGCAAAGGCTTCGAGCAACCGGGTGTCGTTTGACAGGTGCGCCATGATGCGCAACTCGATTTGAGAGTAATCCGCTGAAACGATCCTGTATCCGCGCGGCGCGATGAAGGCGGCTCGGATGCGGCGCCCTTCTGCCGTTCGCACGGGAATGTTTTGCAGGTTGGGATCGGAACTGGCAAGCCGCCCGGTGACGGCTGTCGCCTGGGAAAAGCTGGTATGTACCCTGCCCGTCGCTGGATTGACCATGCGCGGCAACTTGTCGGTATAGGTGCCCTTCAGCTTGGAAAGGCTACGGTGTTCGAGCAGCAGTTTGGGCAACGGGTAGTCTTCGGCAAGTTCGCTCAGAACGTCTTCATCGGTCGAAGGCTGACCGGTAGCGGTTTTTCTGCGCACCGGCAGGCCAAGACGTCCAAAAAGGATTTCGCCGAGTTGTTTGGGAGAAGCAAGATTGAACGCTTTTCCTGCCAGCGTATGGGCTTCACGCTCCAGGTCGAGCAGGCGGCGGCCCAATTCGTTGCTTTGTTGCGCGAGGAGAAACGGGTCGATGAGCACGCCGGTACGCTCCATCGCCAACAATACGGAAAGGGTCGGTAGTTCGATGTCCCGGTAAAGCGCCTCCAGCATGGAAACGGTTTCTACTTGCGGCCATAATTTTTGATGTAGTCGCAAGGTGATGTCGGCATCTTCGGCAGCGTAACGGGTCGCGGTATCCAGTGCGACTTCGTCGAAACCGATCCGCTTTGCACCCTTGCCACAGATTTCGGCGTAAGGAATCGTGGTGAGCCCAAGGTGCCGCTTGGCGAGCGAATCCATGTCGTGAGGACGATCACTTTCCAGCACATAAGACTGAATCAGCGTGTCGTGGGTAATGCCGCGCAAGGTGATACCGTGGTTGGCGAAGATGTGGGCATCGAACTTGATGTTCTGTCCGAGCTTGGCGTGCGCTCCCGATTCCAGCCACGGTTTGAGTCGCGCCAGCGTTTCATCAAACGGCAATTGCTCGGGCATATCCGCGCCACGATGCGCAAGCGGCAGGTATACCGCATCCCCTGGAGCAAACGCGAAGGAAATCCCGACAAGCCGCGCAGTGAGTGGATCGAGACCCGTGGTTTCAGTATCGAGCGCAATAAGGCTGGAAGAAGACTCAGACTCCAGCCGCTTCAATAACGTCTCGAAATCCGGCCAGTCAGTAATCGCGCGGTAATGGGAACGGTCTGGCGCATGGACGGGCATATCGGCAGGATTTTCGTCAGGCTGGAAGTTGCGCGCCAAACCTTTCGCTGCGGGTGATGACGCGCCGGTAGCAGCGGTTTGCCCCCCCTGCCCCAGCCAACTCCTGAATTCAAGCCGTTCGTAGAGCGCGGTCAGCGTCTGGAAGTCAGGATCGCGTGCGGCCAGATCGTCAAGACCATATGGCAAAGCCACGTCGGTGGCGACTGTCACCAGGCGGCGACCCAAGGGCAGAAAATCGAGGTGAGCGCGCAAGTTTTCGCCCACTTTGCCGCCCACCTTGTCCGCGTGTGCGATCAGGTTGTCTAGGCTGCCGTATTCGGCCAGCCATTTCACTGCCGTCTTGGGGCCGCATTTTTCCACGCCGGGAACGTTATCGACCGCATCTCCGACCAGTGTGAGGTAATCGACGATGTGCGATGGCGGCACACCAAACCGGGCTTTGACCCCGGCTTCGTCGAGCGTCTCCTCGCTCATCGTGTTGACCCAGAGCACGCCGGGCCGCACGAGTTGGGTCAAGTCTTTATCACCGGTGGAAATCACCACTTCCCAGCCGCGCTCGACGCCAAGGCGGGTAAGCGTGCCGATGACATCATCGGCTTCGACTCCCGCAACCGACAATAAGGGCCAGCCCTCTGCCTGCACCGCCTCGTGCAGCGGCGCAACCTGGGCGGCGAGATCATCGGGCATGGGTGGACGATTCGCTTTGTATTGCGGATACCATTCATCCCGAAAGGTTGGCCCTTTGGCATCGAATACACAAACGCGATAATCGGCCTTGTAGTCCCCGGCCAGCCGACGTAGCATGGAAACGACGCCGCGAATGGCTCCGGTCGGTTCACCGCGCGAAGTGCGCAGATCGGGCAAAGCGTGGAACGCACGATAAAGATAACTGGAACCATCGACGAGCAACAAGGTGGTCATTGAAAACAATCCTCTCGATCAGGGACTCACGACTCAATGAACGTAAAAGACAAATTGCCATTCGGCGCGGTCACTAACACGTCGCACCCCAACGGACGCGAATCGTGGCGAATTTTCGGAATTATGGCAGAGTTCGTCGAAGCCACCGAACGGCTCAATGCCATCCGCCCGGCGGTATCGATTTTCGGCAGCGCCCGCATCGAACAGGATCATCCCTATTACGCGCTGACCGAGCGTATTGCCCGTTTGCTTTCGGACGCCGGATTTGCCGTTATCTCGGGAGGCGGGCCGGGCATCATGGAGGCAGCCAACAAGGGCGCATTCCTTGGAAAAAGCCCTTCAGTGGGACTCAATATTCAACTACCTCTGGAACAACAGGCCAACGCCTATCAGGATATTTCACAATCTTTTCAGCATTTCTTTGCGCGTAAATTCATGTTTGTGAAATGCGCGAGCGCCTACGTGGTCATGCCCGGCGGTTTTGGTACACTCGACGAACTACTCGAAGCCATGACCCTGGTGCAGACACGCAAAAGTCGGCAAATTCCGATCATCCTCGTGCACGGTGCATTCTGGCGCGGCTTGCTCGACTGGTTCAGGGATAGACTCGTCACCGAGAAAATGATTTCTCCCGAAGATCTCGATCTGATTCAGGTTATCGACGAACCCGAAGGTGTGGTCGATGCCATTTTCAAGCATTTTGAAACTCGTGGCTTTATGCCATTGCCAGAAGAACATGAAATAATGCTTAACCTCTGAACTCTGTTACGGAGACCGTCATCATGCGTCCTTCGCTATCCGCCGCTTTCGCCATCGTTGCCTTCTGCGTCGGCACAATGGCCGCCCAATCGCTGCTTGCACAGGAGCCGGAGGGTCTCGAACCGCTGGAAGAAGAATTACCACAGGTCACTATCGTCCAGCGTGGAGAAGATACCGTCACTGAATTCCGTTTGCGCGGTAAGCTCTATATGGTCAAGGTAACGCAACCAAACGGAATTTCTTACTATCTGGTCGACCAGGAAGGTCATGGTCATTGGGTGCGGCACGACAGCAACCATAAACTGATCGTGCCAACCTGGGTACTGATGAGTTGGTAAACCTGGACGCATGTCTTCCCATGTCCGTTTTTACATCGCCTTCTGAAGAAGCCCTGACGCATTGGCTGGAACATTATTCCATCGGGCGCCTGGTCAAATTCGAAGGTATCAAAGGCGGCGTTCAGAACAGCAATTTTTTCGTCACGACCACGTTTGGCCGCTATGTCCTGACACTGTTCGAAGACATTACACGCGCCGAACTGCCTTATTACCTGCACCTGATGGCCCATCTCGCCCGTCATGGCCTGCCCGTACCTGCGCCGATTGCCAACCGCGACAACGAGTATCTGAGTACGCTGGCTGGCAAGCCGACGATACTGGCGACGCGGTTGGCGGGTATCTCGGAAGCGCATCCGGACAGCGAGCACTGCGCCCAAATCGGCTCCATGCTTGCGGGCTTGCACCTGGCCGGACGTTCCTACGGGCGACGCCAACCCAATCCGCGCGGCACACGTTGGCGCAAGCAAACAGCCGCCCTGCTCCGGCCTTGCCTGTCCGCTGAAGATGCGGTTTTGCTCGATGCCGAACTGCGTTTCCAGGAACATGCCGAGACCGATTTTTCGTGCCTGCCCGCCGGAGCGATCCACGGCGATCTTTTTCGCGACAATGTGCTGTGGGCAGACGGATTTATCGGAGGTGTGATCGATTTCTACTTTGCCGGTTACGACGCCCTGCTCTTCGACATTGCCGTTACCGTCAATGACTGGTGCAGCCTGCCCGGCGGCGAACTCGACCCGGTGCGCGCGAAAGCCCTGCTTGTCGCGTATCATACGTCCCGTCCTTTCGCCGATATCGAGCGTGTCATTTGGCCGACGATGCTGCGTGCTGCGGCGTTGCGGTTCTGGCTCTCAAGGGCAGCCGACCGCGCGCTGCCACGCGCCGGGGAACTGGTACTGACGAAAGACCCTGACGAATACCGTAATATCTTGCGCCTGCGCATTCACAATGCCGCTCCTGCCCTGCCCTGATTGCAATTGAGCCTTATCCATGGAAAACGATAGCGACAACTCAACTGAACCGCTTTCCGTCATGCCGCCCGACCCCCGACACAAGGACAGGCGTCATCGTCACTATGAGCGTCCACTGAAAGTTCGGCGTGTCCCTTTACAGCATGGATGGTACTGGTTGATCGAGGGGTTCATGTTGTGGAAGCGCAGCCCCGCGTTTCTCAGTTTTCTGGCCTTCAGTTGCCTTATTGCCATCATCGTGGTTTGGATCACGCCTGACATTGGCGGAATGCTTGGGTCGATCCTGTACCCGGGCCTGATGCTCGGGGTCTTCAACGGTTGCCGCGCCATCGACCGCAAACGAATCCTCAGCCCGGCCCTGTTGATTTCAGGTTTTCGCCGCCACGCGTTCGATTTGCTGTTGGCAGGTTTTTGCAGCTTTATCGTAATGACAGCCATACAGTGGAGCACCTGGCCGATTGATGGCGGCAAGCTGTGGCAGGAGCTCGAACGCGAAAAACTGGACTGGACGGTCTTTTCTTCCCCACCGCTCCTCTATTCGTCAATTGTCACGGGAATACTGTCCACACTATGGTTAGCGTTATACCTGTTCGTGCCGCAACTCATTGGCTGGTGGCGGTTGTCCGTGCCCAAGGCGTTGATTTACAGCATGAGGGGGTGTCTTTTCAACTTGCTGCCTTTCTTTGTCTACACCTTCTGCTATTGCTTCTTTATCATCATTCTGTCAGCGCTTGTCATCAATTTTTTCGGACTTGTTGCCGAAGGGCTTGGCGTGGTTGTTTGCACCGTTTTCATCCTGATCTCCGCTCCTGCGTTGATTGCGAGTTTTTATGTGGCGGCACGTGACATTTTCGGATTTCCTCGCCGGAGAAAACACAGGCAAAAAAAACAGGCCCCGTCGCCGGATTTACGAAAAAGATAAAAGTGTGAGCGCAATCCCTCACATGTCTCCACAACGACACAAACAATATCATTGTCATTAAAAACAGATCTACGCCCTTGCTCGATACCATTCGAACCATTGAAACTCCCGAAGGGGTAAGCATCCGCCTTCGTCTGGCCGGACCAGTGCCGCGCGCACTGGCCTGGTTGACCGATTTTTTAATCTTCGCCTTTGCCTGGTTAGTAACAGGAATATTTCTGGGTAGTTCTGGTGATTTTGGTTTTGGCATCTGGTTGATCATTGCTTTTCTCCTCACATGGTTTTATCCGGTTTTGTTCGAGGTCTACGCGCAAGGGGCAACGCCAGGGAAAAAGATGTTGGGTCTGGTTGTATTGCAGGATGACGGCGTACCCGTCGGTTGGTCGGCCTCCATGGTGCGCAATCTGTTGCGTACCGTCGACTTTTTGCCGTTGTTTTATGCCTTCGGATTGTGCTCGATGTTCCTGAACCGCGATTTCAAGCGATTGGGGGATATTGTGGCGAAAACCATCGTCGTTCACCGCGACAAACCCAGGCTGGCGCAAAAACTTCCGCAAGCTAACGCGCTACCGTTGCCAGTCTGGCTTTCTTCATCCGAACAACAACTGATCGTTGCTTTTGCCGACAGGGTTCCCCGGCTGACGCCAGACCGCGCGCAGGAACTGGCGCAGATACTTGATCCTGCAAGTGGTCATGGCACCCGCGCCACGCTCCGTGGCGACGTGGATTCCCTGCTCGGCTATGCGCGGCATATCGTTGGAGAGCGTTGAGTTTTCATGACACCCAACGAATTCATCCGCTGTCATGAACAGGAATGGGGACAACTCGAAGCGCTGGTCGCCGCTCGTTTCAAATACCGGACAGACAACCTCAAAAAAGACGGCTCTCTCTCACCTGAACAGGCAATGGATCCGGCTGCTTTCCCGTCGCTTTACCGCCGGGTCTGTCTGCATCTTGCCCTGGCGCGAGAAAGACACTATCCACCCGCGCTGATTGATCGCCTCGACCGCCTTGCGCTGTCCGGGCATCAGGTGTTCTACGGTACACGTTCGCTGCTCAGAATTGGTCAGTTCATCGTCCATGATTTTCCTGCGCTGATCCGTGAACACGGTCGCCTTTTTTGGTTTTCCAGCGCACTGCTGTATCTGCCGGGATTGATCATGGGCCTGCTGGTTTATTTTCGGCCCGAAATGGTATACAGCCTCCTCGACTACTTCAGCGTGCTCCACCTGGAGGAAATGTACCGCACTGGAGGCGCGATCGAAATCGAAACCGGTTCCGGGCGAGTAGCCGATGAGAATTTCAAGATGTTCGGTTATTACATCAAAAACAATATTTCAATTGGTTTTCAATGCTTTGCCTCAGGCATTCTGTTCGGACTGGGCACGCTCTTTTTTTTGATCTTCAACGGCTTGGTTTTCGGCGCGGTTTCAGCGCATCTTATCCATCAGGGATCGACTGAGAATTTTTTCCAGTTCGTCATTGCGCACGGCGCTTTTGAACTGACCGCCATCGTGCTTTGTGGCATGGCCGGGCTATTGCTTGGCCGAGCGCTCCTTTCGCCGGGACGCAAGCGGCGAAAGGAGGCGCTGATCGATGCCGCGCGTCCGGCAGTACAGATTGTTTACGGCGCCACGGCCATGTTACTGATTGCCGCATTTATCGAGGCTTTCTGGTCTTCCGGCGCCTATTTGCCGGTGACGGGGAAATTCATCGTTGGCGGATTGCTTTGGGCGTTGGTCGCCGCCTACTTCTTTTTCATGGGAGCGCGGCGTGAGTCCTGATGCCCTGGCCGTCGAGATTCGCACGCGCACGCACTGGGAAGCCATTGACCTTGGCCTTGCGCTGGTGCAGACGTATTGGCGCAATCTATACGCAGCCTGGTTTGTCGTCGTGCTGCCAGTCGTTGTGTTGGCGCTGGCGCTGGATTATCTATTGGATCACGATAGCGGCGACGGCATTCAGTACGGCATACTCCTGATCTGGTGGTTGAAGCCATTTTACGACCGGGCGCTCCTGCATGTTCTCAGCCGTGCCGTTTTCGGCGAGACAGTCACCTGGCGCGGCGTTCTGCGCGCCATTCCCTCCCTGTTGAAGCATTCCTGCCTGTTTCGTGCCCTGACCTGGAGGCGCATCATGCCCAGCCGCAGTTTCGAGTTGCCAATATGGCAACTTGAGGGTATTGCCGATCCACAGGTACGCCGCCGACGTTTTCACGTACTGAAAAGGCGCGGCGACGGTGCCATCAGGTTGCTTTTCGTGTGCGGTATCTTTGAAATGATCCTGCTTTTCGGCGTACTGGGCCTTCTCTTCATGATGCTGCCGCCTGAGTTCGTCTCATCCCGCCTGGAATCGTTTGCCGATCTTCTCAAAGGTTATGAGCAAGTGCCGTTCTGGTTCAAAGCGATCCACATCCTCATTTATCTTTTCGCCATCAGCATTATCGAACCGTTTTATGTCGCAGCCGGGTTTTCGTTATATCTCACCCGGCGCACCGAACTCGAAGGCTGGGATATCGAACTGGGCTTCCGCACACTGGCTACCCGCCTTGAAACACGCTCATCATGAAGATATTTACCTTACTCCTCCTTCAATGGCTGAGCCTGTTTCTATCAGGTTTCGTACTCGCACAAACAGCCGATTCGCCGTCCACGCCCGGTAATCCTGCATCGGTTTCCGATCAAGGCAGCCCTGCCTATGTTGCTCAGGCACGAAAGACTATCGACACAGTCCTCGCTGAACCGGCATTTTCCCGAACTCGGACCATAAAAGTGCCGAAACCCAAAGAATCATCTGATCCACATGACGACAGAGCAAAAAAAACATCTGATGATCGGTATCGGTCCCCCGAAGATCGCTCAAAAAAATCATCTTCATCGTTCAATCTGGACCAGTTTTTCGCCCAGACAGGACAAATCGTTCTGTGGGTACTGATATTCGGGCTGGTTGTGCTACTGGTCATCTATTCGAAGCATTGGCTGCCATTTCTCGGTTGGCAGCGTCAAGGCAAACCATTGCCCACTCCGGTTCACCTGAGCGGCAGCGCCCTTGAAACCCCGGAAGCGTTACCGGAAGACATCATTACGGCAGCCGAGCGCTACTGGAGAGAAGGTAAAAAAGATGAAGCACTGAGCCTGCTCTATCGCGGAGTGATCGAATTGTTGGAGGAGCGTTACCGTATCGAATTACCGCAAGGCGCAACGGAAGAAGAAATACGCCGATATGTCAGTAACGCTATGCCCTCTTTCAAGGACGATTTCAGCAATATCGCGCGAGCCTGGCTCCGCCTGGCCTATGCGCACCGTGCACCTGCGGACATCGCCAATCTGCTGGCAGGATTCAGCCGTCTCCAGCAGGTCGGAGGAGCGGCCTCATGAGAATTTCCATCTGGGGACTCATCGGCTCGCTGTTCCTGCTTGCTTTTCTGGCGCTTTATCTATGGAATTACAGCCAGACCGAATATATCGAAAAGGAAATCGACACAGGTTTTCAGGGCGTCGCCGCACGTAATCCGCTGTTCGCCGTCGGTCGGCTGGCCGAGCATTACGGCGCGGACGTGCGCTATGTTCCCACCTACAGCAAGCCCCCCTGGTCCACTGCCACGATGGTACTTACCGCACCGCGTGACCGGCTTTCACCGGGGCAAAACGAGGCTTTGCTGGACTGGGTGACAACAACAGGAGGTCATCTGGTCATTCCTCCGCAATATTTTCGAGACCACAGATACAGTCCCCGGGCGCGCCGCAGAAACGATGAAAATAGAGACGCTTTCCGGGATTCATTGCTGGATTCATTGAATGTCTCCGTCCGGTATTTGCCCGCGTCAACGGATGAAGAACAGCCATCCGAAAGCAGAGAACTCTCCGACGAACCGGAGGATCGGAATGAAATGTTCGAAACCGCTCTCGATCCGCTGAGGCAAACCAGCAAATCGAAACAGAAAATCCAGACTGTCAAACTGCCCGACGGCACACATCTGAAAGCCGGGTTCGATCCGCGATTGCGGCTCGTTGACCTTGGAAGGGACAGCGACTGGCGAATTTCGGATTCAGCCCCGGACGTCGACAAAAACCACGAAGACAAAGGCAGCTATGGCCTCAGCTATGTCCTGGGCAAAGGACGGATCACGGTTCTTGCAAATCTTGATTTCATAGACAACCACACAATTGGCGAGGCCGATCATGCCGCTCTTTTCGTCTATCTGGTTTCATTGGAAAAGAACCAGAACATCTGGTTTGTTTACGGCAGCGACGTGCCCTCGCTCTGGCGCTGGCTCATCGACTATGCCTGGGCGGTGTTCATTGCCGCCGCCCTGCTGCTGATCGTCTGGCTGTGGATGATTTCGCGGCGTTTCGGCCCTCTGTTACCAACTCGTTTCACCTCCCGGCGCAGCATTGTCGAACACGTAGCCGCCAGCGCGCGCTATTTGTGGCGCGCCAAACAGGGACGAATACTTTACCGGATGCTTTGTGACGATTTTTATAAACGAGCTTACCTGCGTCATCCGCAGTGGAGCCAGTTGTCGAAACAGGAATTGAACCAGGAAATCGTCCTTTTCGCGCATAAAACCCGGATTCCGCATCTCTCCGGCCTGACCGAACAGGCGGTTGAACATCTGCTCGACACCAGCCATTCCCGCGACGAAAACCAATTCGCCGCCAACTCACTTCTTTTGGACATTCTCCGGAACAAACTATGAACGACACGCCCGATCAAAACCTGTCCGCCTCGGAACCTTCAGCCGCTTCCGCGAGCATCGCACAGAAAAATCTTGAAAAAACCTATCGCATCGCGTTGTGTCTGAAAGAAGAAATCGGCCGCGCGCTGATCGGGCAGGCAACTGCGTTGCACCACACGCTGATCGCCCTGTTTGCAGGCGGGCATGTACTGATCGAAGGGGTTCCGGGTCTGGGGAAAACGCTGCTTTTCCGCGCACTGGCGCAGACGTTCAATGGCAGTTTTTCGCGGATTCAATTTACGCCCGACCTGATGCCATCGGACGTTACCGGCCATGCGCTTTACGATCTCAAGGCACAGGAATTCAGAATCCGCCGCGGGCCGGTGTTTGCTCACCTGTTGCTTGCCGATGAAATCAACCGCGCCCCGGCCAAAACCCAGGCCGCGCTGCTCGAAGTCATGCAGGAGCAACAAGTCACCATCGAAGGCGAAGCACACACCTTGCCGCGCCCGTTCATGGTCATGGCGACGCAAAACCCGATCGAGCAGGAAGGCACCTATCCACTGCCGGAAGCGCAACTCGACCGCTTTCTGTTCAAGGTGCTCATCGACTACCCAACGCTCGACGAAGAGCGCCTTATGCTCGAATCGGTCACTCGCAACCAGGTTGGCGATGCGCTCAATGTCGCCGCCGTACAAACCATCATTTCGCCGGAGACGATTGCGTCGATCCAGCAAATCACGGCACGGATCACCGTCGATGAGCGCATCACCGATTATGCTGTACGCATTGTCCGGGCGACGCGCGACTGGTCGGGTTTGTCGATTGGCGCAGGCCCGCGCGGTTCAATTGCTCTGGTCCGTGCCGCCCGGGCTGCCGCTGTGCTGGCGGAACGCGATTTCGTTACTCCGGACGATATCAAAACCGTCGCGCTACCCGCATTGCGTCACCGTGTCACCCTCACTCCGGATTTTGAAATGGAAGGCCGCACAGCCGATCAATTACTCAGCGCCTTGCTTGAACACGTCGAAGTGCCGCGCCAATGAGACCCTCCCCTCGCCTGTTCTGGCTGCTCACCGGATGGCTGATCTGGGCTGTATTTGCTTCTTTGTGGCCCGCATTGATCGCGTACTGGGTGGCCGGAGGGATCACGCTTGTGCTGTTCGTTGCACAGGACGGTTGGCTGGCATGGAGGCAGGCGATGCCCCGCATTGTCCGCAAGGCTGCTCATTCCATGCCGGTCGGAGTCTGGCGCGAAGTATCGCTTGAGATAGACAACCCGCTGCCGCAAAAGAGTGTCGTCCGTGTTTTCGACCATTACCCGCCAGCCTGCGATATGGAAGATTTGCCACTTACTTTCATTCTCGCACCGCAAACGCGCGCCCTCGCGTCTTATCGTCTGCGCTTCACGGCTCGCGGCGAGCATTCTTTTGCCGGTATCGAGATACTGGTCGATTCTCCATTCGGTCTTTTGCGTCGCCGCGCATTCATCGATGCGCCGCATCGCGCGCGCGTCTATCCCAATTTCGCCGCCGTGGCCAAATACGCCCTGCTCGCCACCGACAACCACCTGAGCCAGATCGGCGTGCGTCAGCGCCGCCGCCGTGGCGAAGGACTGTCCTTTCACCAGTTGCGTGAATACCGTGAAGGCGATACGCCGCGCCAGATCGACTGGAAAGCGACCGCCCGTGTCAATAAACTGATTTCCCGCGAATACCAGGACGAGCGCGACCAACAGATCATGTTCCTGCTCGACTGCGGTAACCGTATGCGTGCCAAGGAAGAAAACTCTCTCTCGCACTTCGACGAAGCATTGAATGCGCTGCTGCTGCTCGCCCACGTCGCCTTGCGCCAGGGCGATGCCGTCGGCTGTATGAGTTTTGGGCACGATACCCGGCTGATCCCCGCGCGCAAAGGTCATGCCGCATTAAACCACCTGATGGAACGGCTCTTCGACCTGGAGCCGGGCAGCAACTCACCCGATTACCGCGCTGCGGCCACACATATTGCGAAAACCGTGCACAAACGCTCGCTCGTGCTGATTCTGACCAACCTGCGTGACGAAGACGGCGAAGAATTGCACGATGCCATCGAAGTGCTGCGGCGCCGCCATCTGGTATTGTTGGCCAGTCTGCGCGAAACTGCCGTGCAACAATTGACCGGGCAACCGCGCAATACGTTCGAGACGGCGCTCGAAGCCGCTGCCGCGCTGCAATACATCAGCGCTCGCAACGCGACTATCGAACGCCTGAAACGCAGCGGCGCGTATGTGCTCGATGTTACCCCTACGGCATTGCCGATTGCGCTGGTCAATCGTTACCTGGATTTCAAAAGCAGCGGAGCCTTGTAGGCTGACACAACGGCTCTGCCCCAACCCTTCCTGCCTGCATATATGACTATGAATACATCCAACCTGGAACAGATCATCATCAACGCCCTTGAAGATATCAAGGCGCGCGATATTGAAGTCATCGATACTTCTCGCCTTACCTCGCAATTTGAACGCATCATCGTTGCCAGCGGAGATTCCGGTCGGCAGACACGGGCGCTTGCGCACAATGTCCTGGATCGTGCGCGCGAGGCGGGAATCAAGGCGCTTGGCATCGAAGGCGAGGAGAACGGCGAATGGGTGCTGGTAGACTTGGGCGAAATCGTGGTTCATGTCATGCAGCCGGCCATCCGCGCCTATTACCGGCTTGAAGAACTCTGGACGGCCCCCCTTCCCCGCCATGCCGCGACTGCCGGAAATACGCCAGGAACATAAATCGTGAAGCTTCTCGTCGTCGCCGTCGGCCATCGCATGCCCGCCTGGACACAGGCCGGTTTCGACGACTTTGCTCGCCGAATGCCGCATGAATTGTCACTTGAATTAATCGAAGTTAAGGCTGAACCACGCAATTTGGGAAAAACTTCGTCAGTGGCGATGGAAGCCGAAGCGGTTCGAATCGAGGCCGCCCTGCCGACACGTTGCCGCAAGGTGGTTCTCGATGAACGTGGCGCCGATCTGACCAGTATGGCGCTTGCGCGTCGCCTGGAAGAATGGCGAAACAACGGCGAAGACATCGCATTTATCATCGGCGGGCCGGATGGTCTGGCTCCGGCCCTCAAGGCGTGTGCGCACGAAACCATCCGGCTTTCCAGCCTCACCCTGCCCCATGCACTGGTACGGCCATTACTCGCCGAAGCCCTCTATCGGGCGTGGAGTATCACACGTCACCATCCCTATCACCGTGAATGAGTACGAATCCTGAATCTCATGCCGACGAAGCCTCTCTCCCGCATCTATCTTGCCTCTTCCAGTCCTCGCCGTCGTGACCTGCTGCGCCAGATCGGCGTGAACTTCGACGTACTCGTTTTTCGCTTCGCTGAATCCGGGCGGATGATCGATGTCGACGAGACCCCATTTCCAAATGAAATCCCCGATCACTACGTCGAGCGCGTGGCACTCGCCAAGGTAGCTGCCGGGGTACGGTGTCTGCCGAACCGCAAATTGCCGCATCGGCTCGTGCTGGCAGCCGATACTGCAATCGATATCGACGGGCACATCATCGGAAAGCCTGACAACGTCGATGACGTATACAGCATGCTGCGGAAGATCTCCGGCCGCAGTCACCGCGTTCTGACTGCTGTCGCACTCAGCGATGGCAAACGCACCGAGTCGCGGCTGTCGACGAGCGATGTGAAATTCCGTCCGCTCACCGAGGATGACATTCGCCGCTATGTCGCTACCGGCGAACCGATGGACAAGGCCGGGGGCTACGCCATACAAGGCCATGCCGCAGCCTTTATCACGGAAATCCACGGCAGCTACTCCGGCATCATGGGACTGCCGCTGTTCGAGACGGCTTCCCTGCTGGAAGCTTTCGGCCATCGATACGAATAACTGCGTTCCGGCTGGAACTCTGCTCCCGTCCGCTGTACACTTTCCTCATCATGGTAATCAACGCAGCCGCGGCTGATCAGGCTGTTCGATGGGCCATACGCAATGGCAGATTCGAGTGTCTGGCATTGCGTATTTTCCATTGGAATTGCCATGAGCACAGAATTTTTACTGAATTTCACTCCGCAGGAAGTACGGGTAGCCATCGTCGAACAAGGAGTCGTGCAGGAATTGCATATCGAACGGCCTGCAAGCCGGGGCATTGTCGGGAACATTTACCTTGGCCGGGTCGTCCGTGTTCTGCCGGGCATGCAGTCCGCGTTCATCGACATTGGTCTCGAACGCACTGCCTTTCTGCACGTCGCAGACATCTGGAGCGAGCGGCAAAACAGCGACATGGCACGACCCATCGAGAAAATCCTCACTGAGGGCCAATCTACGATGGTGCAGGTGCTCAGGGATCCGATCGGTACCAAGGGCGCACGGCTGTCTACGCAGATCAGTCTGGCCGGCCGCCTGTTGGTCTATTTGCCGCAGGACAAGCACATCGGTATTTCACAGCGCATCGGCGATGAAACCGAGCGTGAACAATTGCGAGAACGCCTGAGCCGACTTGTCTCGGAAGAGCACTCTGGCGGCTTTATTGTCCGCACGATGGCCGAAAATGCCACCGACGAGGAATTGACTGCCGATATTGCCTACCTGCACAAACTCTGGGGAGAAGTTCTCCATACTGCCGCCGGAGATGTCGAAGCGCCATGTCTGTTACATGAAGACTTGAATCTTGCACAGCGTCTTCTGCGTGATCTGGTCAATGATGACACGACGCGTGTACGTATCGACTCCCGGGAAAATTTTGCCAAGCTCCAGAACTTTGCCGCCGAATACACCACCAAGGTATTACCGCTTCTGGAGCTTTACACCAGTGATCGCCCGCTATTTGAGCTGTACAACATTGAGATGGAAATCCAGAAGGCGCTGGCCCGACGCGTCGATCTGAAATCCGGCGGCTATCTCATCATCGACCAGACAGAGGCCCTGACCACTGTCGACGTGAACACCGGCGGGTTCGTTGGCGCGCGCAATTTTGACGATACGATCTTCAAGACCAACCTCGAAGCAGCTCAGGCCATTGCCCGCCAACTCCGCCTGCGCAACCTGGGCGGCATCATCATCATCGACTTCATCGACATGGACAGCACCGAACATCGGGAGATGGTGCTCGAAGAATTTCGCAAGGCGCTCGGCAACGATCACACCAAGATGAGCCTCAACGGCTTCAGCACCCTGGGGCTGGTAGAGATGACCCGCAAACGCACGCGCGAGTCGCTTGCCCACCTGTTATGCGAACCCTGCCCTACCTGTAGCGGCAGAGGCGAGATCAAGACCGTGCGCACGGTTGCCTACGAAATTCTCCGCGAAGTACTACGCGAGGCGCGCCAATTCAACACTCGTGAATTCCGTATCCTGGCCACCCCCGAAGTCATCAACCTTTTCCTCGACGAAGAGAGTCAATCACTGGAAATGCTCTCGAATTTCATCGGTAAAAAGATTTCACTTCATGCCGAGGCAAGTTACACGCAGGAACAGTTCGATATCGTGCTGTTATAGACAGAACAGCGCCCTGCCCCGAGCCCGGAAAAAACGCCTTCATCCAATCAATGAGGAATACATTTCGTTATGTCCTGTCAGATTCAACTTCAGCCCAGTGGTCATACTTTCACCGCCGATGAAAACCGGACCGTACTCGACTCTGCTCTCGATGCCGGCCTGACGCTGCCTCACGGTTGCCGCTCCGGCGTTTGCGGCGCGTGCAAAGGAAAGATACTCCACGGCCAAATCGATCTTGGTGCCCATGCTGAACACGCCCTGCTCGCATCCGAGCGCGAATCCGGTCATACCCTGCTTTGCTGCACCCGCCCGCGTTCCGATCTTCAGATCGAAATCAACGGCGTAGCAGAAGCCGCAGGAAACCCCATCAAGCAACTCCCCTGTCGCGTGAATCGGCTTGAACGCCTGGCCGAGGACGTAATGCTGGTCGAACTGCAACTACCGGCCACGGAATCTTTCACTTTTCGCGCCGGGCAATATATCGACATCCTCCTTGCCGACGGTCAGCGCCGCAGCTTTTCGATTGCCAACGCCCCGTCGAAAACAGGCTGGCTTGAACTGCATGTTCGCCGGATTCCCGGAGGGTTTTTCACTTCCCACGTTTTTGAAAGCATGAGGTTGCGGGATATCCTGCGCATCGAAGGCCCGCACGGTTCTTTCTGGCTGCGTGAAAAAAGCGACAAACCCATTGTGATGCTTGGAGGAGGCACGGGCTTTGCGCCGCTCAAGGGATTGGTCGAGCACGCAATCCATCTTGGCCTTGAGCGGCCCGTTACGTTTTACTGGGGCGCCCGCACACCGACAGGCCTCTACTTGCATGAAATGGCACAAAGTTGGCAGTCAATGTTGCCGCAGTTTCGTTACATTCCGGTTATTTCCGATATTCACCAGAATGGCAATTGGTCTGGCCGTCAGGGTTTGGTGCACGAAGCGGTATTGGCTGATTTCGCGGATCTATCGCAATACGAGGTTTACGTTTGTGGCGCGCCGCCAATGATTGAAGCTGCCCGGCACAGTTTCATACACACACGAGGACTGCCGGACGATGCGTTTTATTTCGACTCCTTTACCTTTGCCGCCAGACCGGTAACAAAGGATTGATCATCGATGAGCCAGGCCGTCCTGTTTACCCGAGAGCCCGTCGTCAACAAAAAACGGGTAATTACCGCCAACCGGTTGATAGCGCATGGCCCGAACATTCCCTCTGTAACCGAAACGCTCAATACCGTCGGCAAATACTGGCCTGAACAGTATCCGGTGTTCCTCAGTCTGGGCAAACTGATTCCCACGCCCGAATTGATGGATTGGCAGATTCCTCCCAACGCGCTTGTGGAAATTCCGGCGCAAACACTGGGACATCCGAAAACACAGGCGCTCATAGCGCTGCTCCAGCAAGCAGGAGTTGGGCTCTGCCTGACGTGGTACCGGCAGGGCATGACACTTCCGCCGGATACGAACTGGCGTTTCATCCTCATCGACGGGCGCAAGAACCCGACTCCCCATGGCGCACCGGGATTGAGTCTGGCGTGGGGTTTATCGGATGTCGCCGCTTTCAAACAAGCTGTTGCCAACGGCTACGATGGCGGATCGGGATGGTTCTTTCTCAATGGCGCTTCCCCTGCGAAAGAACTGGCGGCCAATCACGTGCAGATCATTCGTTTACTCAATCTGGTGCGCAGCAACGGAGAAATTCGTGAAATCGAAAATGTGCTCAAGCTGGACGTAGCCCTGTCTTACAAGCTGTTGCGCTACATCAACTCACCGGGGTTCGGGCTGATGGTCGAAATTCAGTCTTTCCGCCACGCGGTGAGCATTCTCGGTTACGACAAGCTCAACAAATGGCTGTCCCTGCTACTGGTGACGGCCAGCCGCGATCCGGGGGCAGCGGCGATGATGCAAACCGCCATTGCCCGCGGAAGATTCATGGAACAGATCGGCGCGATCTTCCTTGACAATGCGGGCTGTGAGAATCTTTTCATCACGGGTGCCTTTTCGATGTTGAGCACCCTGCTCGGCACTTCGATGCAAGCGATACTCGACGAAATGCTGCTGCCGGAGCCGATTATCGATGCTCTGCTTTACGATCAGGGTGAGCACGCGCAGTTCTTGCGTCTGGCCCGCGCGTGCGAGAGTTTCGACCCGAGCATACTCATCCAGACGGCGAACGATTTGCACCTTACCCCGGAGCAAATCAATCAGGCGCAACTTTTGGCGCTTGGGTTTGCCGACAGTCTGCAAACCTGAGATCATCCTTTGCAGGAATCAAAAAAACCGGTGGTGTCTCACTTTGAAATTTCGTATCCGTCATTCTGCGCGGAGCCGTCAGGCGTAGTCGCAGAATCCAGCGACGTATGGATTCCGCGACTACGCTTCGCTTCGCGCGGAATGACGTAGATGGAATTGTTAGGCGGCGTATTTCAAACTGAGCCACTACCAAAAAACCGGCAAACTTGCCGGTTTTTTGGTTTCTGCTGGAAGACGCGCTTACTTCAACGTCATAATCCAGTTGACCAGCGTCTTCGCCTCGTCAGGAGTAACATTGTTGGGGGTCATCGCCAGTTGCCCCCACACACCCGTGCCGCCTTTGATTATTTTTTCGGACAGATAGGTAACAGCATCTTTCTGTCCGGCGTACTTGGCAGCAACTTCTTTATAAGACGGGCCAATCAGCTTGCCATCAACCTTGTGGCAAGTCATGCAGTTCTTGGCTTTTGCCAAATCCTCCCCACCGGCAGCAAAAGCCGATGCAGAAAAAACAAAACCTGTGGCAATCGCTACGGCAATCAATGCTCTCATTTTATTACTCCTCGAAATGTCCATGGATGGGCAGCGCGATGTTACGCCATCTGCGTGCTTTTGCCTACCGTGCTGTAGCGTGAATATTTGAAACTTTGTATGCCAAAAAAATTTTTTATATCCGAGTTTTTCCTTTTTTTTATCGTCACGTTTGTATATCATTGATTATTAATCGTTTTTATTTACTGAAATATACACAACCAAGGTCCTGACCCAATACAAGCCGTTACAAAAATTTGTATGAATCCGGGACACGCCGAGTTGACCTGCCTGGATTTTTCGTACCACGTCGATTTAGAGACGGGCTTGAGTTGATAAATCTGTTTGTGCCATTCTGGCCGCCTGTTGCGGGGTCATGTAACCCAAGCTGGAGTGCGGCCT
>JAITMK010000065.1 GCA_031277415.1 Azoarcus sp. | reverse complement strand
GTAGGTTGGGTTGAGCTTCGCGAAACCCAACGTTTTTGTGGTCGGTTGGATGTTGGGATTCGCTTCGCTCGTCCCAACCTACAGTATGTACGCATTTGAATCAAAACTGCTCTATCCTCACTTGGCAATATGTGCCAATTATTGGTATAGTGCGCAAAAGTTCGGCAGGAGGTTTTTGTTATGCAAGCACGCCCCCGAAATACCTCGGTATACCTTGGTGACCATTTCGCAGGATTTATCGACAAACAGGTTCAGACAGGCCGGTATGGAACAGCCAGCGATGTCGTGCGGGCTGGGTTGCGCCTTCTGGAAGATCACGAAACCAGGATGAGGGCGCTGGAAGCGGCCTTGGTTGAAGGTGAGAACTCCGGCGAACCTCGCCCATTTGATTTCGATGCGTTCAAGACCCGCAAGCGAGCGGAGTATGAGCGCAGATGAAATCGCTCGTTTTCTCCCCGGCTGCGCAATCCGACATGGAAGCTATCTGGGATTACACGGTCGAACACTGGGGGCTTGACCAAGCCGACCGCTACACGGATGACATTCGAGATACTTGCCAAGGCTTAGCTTCTGGCTCTCGGCAAGGTCGTCCGGTCGATGTACGGCCTGGCTACCTGAAATATCTCATTGGATCGCATGTCGTTTTTTTTCGCGATCACTGTGACCAGCTTGAAGTCGTTCGCATCCTGCATGGCAGAATGGACGTGGATCGTCACCTTTAGGGAGTCCCTGCAAAACCCCTCCCGTCATTGCAGCGCACCGCGAAGCGAAGTCGCAGAATCCAGACACAGCATGGATCCTGCGGTATCAGGCCGATGAATCCGCAGCACAGCAGGAATGCTTTGAAATAGGGGCTTGTAGGGTTTACGCAAGGCTACATCAAGCACACCAGCGGCTTGACGGGTTGCTGATGCACCAGCGCCCGGAAAGATTTTGGCCTGTTCAGGTTGCGCTATGAGATGTTTCCCATCCAAGGCATGCCAGTGCCACCGTGCGGGGCACGTTTCGCGCCCCTGTGCGGTATTGACTGACAGTGCGCCGCGACAGGCCAATGGCTTCAGCCGCCGCTGCAAGCGAAAGGCCGTTGCGATCTTGCCAGCGTCGGAATTCCAACGTGTCGTTACGCCCGGATTGCTCAAGCGCCATTTCCATCAAGCGGTCGGCATCCAGCCCTTCACCGTTCGGCCATTCAAGGGTGTGTCCCCAATCGGTGACGGTAGCTGCCCGGAAGAAGTCGGGTTTGCGCATGTCGGCGAACACGGCGAAGCGTTCGGGGAAATCGGAAAAATTGACACACACGACCTGGCCGCCGGTGTAGCGGATTTCCAGTGCCATGCCGTCGAGCGGCTTCACGGATTCCAGTCGATTCATGTTCTTACTCATGGCTTACCTTCTTTCTACTGGGTTGTTCATCCGCGCCCACTCTGCGCGTATCAGGGGATGATGGTTGTCGATCCAGTCGCGCGCGCGGCTGAGTGTGGCAGCCGACACGCCGCTGTTGATAACTCGCCCGTCGAGATATACAGCGGCTTTACCATCCGGGCAGATCACATGGACGTGGACTGGGGGGTGCTCGTTGCCTTGCACGCGGATCAACCAGTTTTCGGCGCTGTGTATCTTTCCCATACCTGAATAATAGGGAAATTATTTCTCTATATCAAGATAGACCAAGTGCAGTGCGTGACATTTTTACCGTTCTTGCCCTCTTGGACAACCAGAATTTGATTTCGGCAGACAGTTGTTATAACATGAAGTTGTAACAACTGGAGCAAGGAAAAATCATGCAAAAGGTGTTTTACACACGCCAGTTCATGGCCGGGAACTCGCCTGCTGTCCGAATCCCAATGGACATGGCTTTCCCGAACAAAACGAACTTGGTGGTCATTCGAGTGGGAGACAGGATCATTGTCGAGCCACAGGTAGAGACGCTGGAGGGCATTCCAGCGCTGTTTGCAAAAATAGGCAAACGCCATAGCCGCAAGCGCCCGGAATTTATCGAGGCCGACCGGAAATGGTGAAGCTCAGATATCTCCTGGATACCAACATCTGCATTTACCTGATGGAAGAACGTCCTACAGAAGTAATTGCAAGGTTTGCAAAGTGCAGAACGGGCGAGGTCGCCTTGAGTTCAATCACTTGGGCAGAGCTTTGCTGCGGGATGGACATCTACAATGAGAAAGATGACATGGCGGCTCTGTTCGGGAGGCTTTCCCCACGGGAATTTGATATGAAAGCCGCTGAAATCTTCGGCAAGCTTTCACAGCAATTTCCAAACAGGAAAAACAGCTTCAACAGGATGATTGCCGCCCATGCGATCAGCCTTGGTGTAACCCTTGTTACAAACAACACAGCCGATTTTGAAATATATAAAGAGGCAGGGTTGCGTGTTGAGAATTGGGCGAATTGACCAGTGCGAACACGCAGCCTTGGGCTGTCCAGCGAGCGGCGCAAGCCATGAGCGCGACGTAAACACCGCGATCAATTTGAAGAACATGGCCGTGAGTTCCACGGCGTCAGCCTGTGGAGAGGAAGGCGCTGGCCGCGCTCGTAAGAGCACGACGAAACCGGCCTCGATGAAGCAGGAAGTCAGCAGCAGAGTTGCTTAGAAATGAGTGGGTTTGCGTAGATATGACGGAACGGTTTACAGATCTTCCTTGGAACGCTTTCGGCTCACGGCCACCTTCCATCAGTACCCAAAAAATTATTCCATATAATGTTGACTTCATACTTATTTTTGATATCTTTTTATCATTAAAAATAAACATCATGAAACATGCGCTTTACCTTTTTTGCCGTGCTTGCCCTTTTCGCCATCTCGCTCACGGGATGCACCCAGATGCCGCAGCCGCGAAACCCCGGGAACCTGGCAGGTTCCGGCCATTTGCAGGCGGAAGAAAAGCGCGAGCAGGCCCCTGCAAACGCATCCGGTGATCAGACAAACACCTCCATACCCAATCCACCCACACATCCCCCCGCGCCGACATACTCTATCGATGTTCGTCTGACCCCGGTCGAGCAAGTGCTTACAGCCCTCGCGCGTGACCAGCGGATCGGTCTCGAATTGCATCCCGGTACAGAAGGTCTCGTCAGCCTGAGCGCTTTCAACCGCCCCCTGCCTGAACTGATCGAAAATCTTTGCAACCAGGCCGACCTGCGCTGCGAATTCGACGGCAAACATCTGTCCGTCATGCCCGATACGCCATTTCTGCGCGCTTATCGCATCGACTACGTCAACCTCGCGCGCGACATGAGCGGCATGATCGCCACCAACACGCAAATCGCCACCAGCAGCAGCGCCGTGGATGCCAAGAGCAACAGCAGCAGCCCCAGCACCGGAAATGCCTCGCTCACCCAGATCAGCGCCAAGGCAACGAATCACTTCTGGGAAACGCTCGAAAAAAATATTCGCGCATTACTCAAGGAACACGAGATCAGCATCCGCAAACCACGTTGCGAAGCCGCACGCCGTAATAAACCCGGCAAAACCAGCGTCGAAGATTTCTGCAAAAACGGGGCGAGTTCCGAAGAATCCGCCTCCGTCATCAGCAACCGCGAAACCGGCGCTTTGATGGTGTTCGCCAACGCCAGCCAGCATCGGAAAGTGGCCGAATTCATCGACCTCGTGCAAAGCGCGGCACAGCGGCAGGTAATGATCGAAGCCACGATTGCCGAAGTCACGCTCGCCGACGGCTACCGTCAGGGCATCGACTGGAGTCGGCTCAACACACCGTTCATCAGCATCAACCCGCGCGGCCCCAGCGGCAGCATGGAGCCGTCGGTTTCCTACCTCTCGGATCAGTTCGACGTGCGTCTGGACTGGCTGGAAACCTTTGGAACGGTCAAGGTGCTCTCCAGCCCCAAGCTCTCCGTGCTCAACAATCAGACCGCAATACTCAAAGTGGTCGAAGAGGTCGTCTACTTTCTCGTCGATGCCTCTGTCACCCAATACAACAACAGTGACCGCGAAAGAGTCACTGCCACCACCACGCCACAATCGGTATCCGTCGGACTGGTCATGGCAATCACCCCACAGATCGGGCGCGACGGCGCAATCATCCTCGGCGTGCGCCCCACCATCTCCAGCATTTCGGGTTACAAGGACGACCCCAACCCTTCGCTCGGCAGCATCCCGAACCGGGTACCGCAAATCCGCACGCGCGAAATGGAATCCGTGCTCCGGCTCGCCGACGGCGAAATCGCCGTTCTGGGCGGACTGATGGAAGACAAACTTGAAGTCGACACGAACCGCATTCCATTGATCGGCGCGATTCCGCTGCTTGGCGAGCTATTCACGAGGCGCGAAAACAGCATCCGCCGTACCGAACTGGTCATCTTCCTGCGCCCGCGCCTGATCCGGCATCCGGGCCTTGGCGGAGATTACGCCCCGGAACGGGCAGCCTTGCCGGACGCCCTGCTCCACGACGCGCCATGACTCATGAAATTGTTTTTGCATACCATCTTGACTCATGAATTCCTTTTGAATATCCTAAAGGCATGAATAACAAACTCTGTTAAACATGCTTTCGTCTTTTCCGGTCAACAGCGGCACGCTCATCGGTCAAACCCTGCTGACCGCCGGTCTGATTGGTGACGATCAATTGCGCATCGCCCTGCATGAGCAAACCCGCAAACACCATCCCCTCGGGCGGCTGTGCGTGGATCTTGGGTTCATCACCGAAACCATGCTGCGCGACGCGCTGTCGAAGCGGCTTGGACGGCAAACCGTGGAATTATCCGGCAACGCCACCATGACCGACCCGGCAACGCTTGCGCTCGTGCCCGAGGATCTCGCCCGCCGCCATACCGTACTGCCTCTGTCCTTCGACGAAGCTGCAACCACCCTGACCGTGGCAATGGCCGACCCGCAAAACCTCGTTGCGCTCGACGCGCTGGCCGCGCACTGCGGGACGGAAGTGCGCCTGCGCCCGGCGCTCGCCGCCGAATCCGAAATCCGCGATGCCATCGACCGGCATTACGGATACCGGCTCGCCATCGACGACATTCTTCAGCAACTCGAAACCAGCAGCGCCCCGGCCGCGAACGAAACCGGGCATCCGCTCACACGGCTGGTCGATGCGTTGCTCGTCGACGCGGTCAAGACTGGCGCCTCAGACATCCACTTCGAGCCGGAAGGCGGCTTCCTGCGCATCCGCTACCGCATCGACGGCATTCTCCAGCAGGTTCGCGCCCTGCATCTCAACCACTGGCCGGCCATGGCGGTGCGAATCAAGGTCATGGCCGGTCTCAATATCGCGGAAACACGCGCGCCGCAGGATGGGCGCGTCACCATCACCGTTGCCGGACGCCCGGTCGATTTCCGCGTCTCTTCCATGCCGACGCTGCACGGCGAGAACATCGTATTGCGCATCCTCGACTATCGCCGCGGCATCGTCCCGCTGAACAAAATCGGGTTCGATCCGGCGCGGCTCGCCGCCATCGAGCGCATGCTGGCCTACCCCGAAGGGCTGGTTCTCGTTACAGGCCCCACCGGCAGCGGCAAAACCACCACCCTTTACGCCATGCTCGACCATCTCGATTCCGACGCCGTCAATATCATGACGCTGGAAGACCCGGTGGAATACCCAATGGCGCGCGTCCGCCAGACCGCCGTCAGCGAAGCGGCAAAAATCGGCTTTGCCACAGGCATCCGCGCCCTCTTGCGGCAAGACCCGGACATCCTCCTCGTCGGCGAAATCCGCGATTCCGAGACGGCTGAAATGGCCATTCGCGCCGCGATGACCGGGCATCGCGTTTTCGCCACCCTCCACACCAATTCTGCAATCGGTTCCATCGCACGCCTGCTCGATCTCGGCATCCGTCCGGCGCTGCTGTCCGACAATCTGCGCGGCGTCATCGCACAACGCCTCGTGCGCCGCCTGTGCCCGGACTGCCGCCATCTGACCCCGGCAAGCGCCGATGAATGCCTGCACCTCGGCCTGCCCGGCGAAGGCAACGACAACGGCCTCATCCTTGCCCACGCAGGCGGTTGTCCGAACTGCGCCGGACGGGGGTATCGCGGCCGGTTGCCGGTCTTCGAGGTGCTGAACATGGATAAGGCGCTCGATGAACTCGTCGCCACCGGGGCTTCCCCTGCCGAGATTGCGCGCGCTGCCCGCACTCAAAAGGGCTATCTCGCCCTCGGCGACGATGGACGGCAAAAGGCTCTGGAAGGCAGCACCTCGCCTGAAGAACTGCTCCGTGTCCTGGGGCCGCTCGCTCCTCCGGCGCAAAACGGACAAGCATCATGAGTTGCTACCGATACCGCGCCTGCGACGCGCACGGACAAATCGTACAAGGCGAAATCGAGGCCGCAAACCACGCCGAACTCGAAACACGCCTGCGCGGGCGCGGACTGGAGCCGATTCACATCAAAACGTCCCGCCCATCATGGCGGCGGCAACGCATCCCCCGGCGCGAACTGATTCACTTCTGTTTTCATCTCGAACAAATGCTCGGCGCGGGCGTCCCGATACTCGATGTCCTTGCCGATCTCGCCGACGGTCAGGGGCACCCCGGAGTCAAAGCAGTCGCATCGGGTCTGTACGCCGAAGTCGAACGCGGGCAGCCGCTTTCCTCCGCCATGAAGCAACACCCGCAAGTCTTCGACGAAGTTTTCCGATGTATGTTGCACGCGGGAGAATCGACCGGCGACCTCGCTCCCGTGCTGCGCCAGATCGGCGCAGACCTTGCCCGCGCCGACGAACTCAGAGCCAACGCCCGCAAAATCGTCATTTATCCCCTCGTCGTCGGGAGCGTGCTTTGCGTCGCCATCGCGGTGGCGCTGACCCAGGTCGTGCCGCAGGTCGCCACCCTCTTTCGCAGCAACGGACAAGTTTTGCCCTTGTCGACGCGCCTGCTGATCGGCTTTTCCGACTGGTTCAGACACTATGCCTGGCTGCTGCCGCCGATCATCATTGCCCTGGCCGCCACGCTTTCCGTAGCGGCAGCACGGCAACCATCCCTGCGGCGACGCCTGCATTCTTTCGCGCTGCGCCTACCCCTCGTCGGCCCCATCACACAACGGCTGGCACTGGCCCGCACCGCCAGCCTGCTTGCCATGCTCTACGCCAGCGGCATCACCGTGATCGACGCAATCGCCAGCACGGCGCGCGCAACACCCAATCTGGTAATCCGCCAGGGCATCGAAACCGCCGGCACACACATTGCCGCCGGTCAGGGCATTGCCAGCGCCTTCGAGTCCACCGGGTTTTTCCCCAGGCTCGTCACCCGGATGCTGAGGGTTGGCGAACAAACCGGGCGAATCGACAGCGCCCTCGGACAACTCGTCTACTTTTACGAGCGCGATGCCCGCGAAGCCATCGAACGCCTGCAAGCCAGTATCGAACCGGCACTCACCATCGTCATGGGTTTGCTGATGCTATGGATCGCAATCGCCGTCCTTGGCCCGATTTACGACATCATCACCCGCATGCCGGTTTGAAACGCCCATGGAACATTCTTTCGTCATCAACTCGCAAGGACTGGACATCTGGCGGCACACGGCAGACGGTATCGAGCATGAGTCGAAGATCAGCGCGGATGATAAAAACGCCAAAACAAAACTTCAGAACAGGCTGGCCGGTGCCCGGCGGCGCATTGCTCTCATTGCCGATCTGGCCGACGAACGGCACGCCATCGAGCGCCTGCCGCATACCTCGCGTTCCGACCGCCTCCAGCTTATCGAACGCAAGCTGGCACAACATTTTCCGGATGCCGCATTCACCAGCGCTACCCTCCTGCCCGCAGCCCCGGAAGATAATCTGCTCAAACCCGTGCTGCTCTCGGCCCTGCCCCGTTCATCATCCGTCGCCCTCTGGCTGGACGTATTGAATGAAACCGCCATGCGAGGCCGTATTGCCGTGCCGCTTCTTACCAGCGTGCCCTTCCTGATTGAACACTGGTATCGCCGTCAACGCACACTGCCGCCACAATGCCTGCTGCTCACACTTGGAGCAGGCGGTATGCGGCAGATTTTCTTCCGGCAGCGCCGCCTTGCCTTCTCGCGCGTCATCCCCGCCAGAGCCGCCTCGCTCGCCGAGAACCTGCCCGTTTACCGCGATGAACTCGTCCAAACCCTGGCCTGGCTGCCCTCACAGCGCCTCGTCGGAGGGCCGTTCCCGATACTCGTGCTCGCAGTTGAAACCGATTTTCCGCTATTGCGCGAACTTGCCCCGGTCACGAACAGCGCTATGGATTTCATCGACATTGCCCGATACCCCGGCGGCGGCGAGGACATTCTCACACTGGCCCTGCAAGAAACGATCTCGCGCGGCGCATTGGGTCGTTACGAAAGCTCCTCGCTGCGACGGGCGCGCCAAATAGCCGCCGCACGCTACGCCATCCGGATCATCACTGCGGCAATGCTTGCTGCCGGTCTGACGAAAGCCACCGCCGCGCTTGTCGACGTCCATCACTTGCGCCAGGAAACCGGGCAACTCGTCGCCGAACAGCAAAAGCACCAATCCGAACTGGAAAGACTGAACACGGACACCCTCGACGAACCGGGCATGGATATCCCCGATGAATGGCTCGACAAGGCCGAAGTCCTTGCGCAAGACCAGGGGATTGCACCGGTTGTCATCCTGCAAACCGTTGCTGCCCTGCTCGACAAGGCTCCCTGGGCACGACTGGAATCGCTGGCCTGGAAGAAACAAACTGCACCGGATAAGGACGAAAACACCTCTCCCGCCAATAACGACAAACCTCAAGACCTTCAAGCCGCCAACGACGCCCCTGCCGGTACGTTACCGGTCAGCATCGAACTCGAAATTACGCTCATCGGCAACGAGCCTCCGCAAATTGCCGCCGACAAATTGGTTTCACTCTGGCAGCAACAGCACGGCTCACCCATGAAAGCGCACATCGACTCCGGCAGGGCGCGCCTGCGGCTCGATGCCACGTTCGCTCCGCCGGTACAGGAAAAACGGGAAAAAGCGCCATGAACATGCCGATGCCACTCCCGCTTCCATTACAGCTTTCGCAATCCAGGCGCCTTGATGTGCTGCCGGTGCTTCGTCGCGCCCTGCTTTGCTGCATGGCCGCGTTCATCGGCATGCTGTTGCTCTGGTCGCTGTCCGCCGCCTGGCATTCCGAAGCCGAAACCGGGCGAAACGATGCACGCGCAAGCGTACAAAAAACCGCCGCACAACTCTCCGAGGCTCACGAAACCCGCCTCGCACGCTCAGAGCGCGCAAAACGTTTCGACCTCGTAAAAGCCGTATTGGAAAACAG
>JAITMK010000021.1 GCA_031277415.1 Azoarcus sp. | reverse complement strand
AACAACCCTGTAGCAAGGGCGAATAATTATTCGCCCCTACAGCGCGGCTCTTGTAAGCCGCCTGCGCGAAGATCTGCCGCAGTTTTCGAGGCTGCACCCGGATCAGCATGAAATTCCGGTGCAGCCTCGTTTATGAGAAAGCCTCACTTATGAGAAAGAATCCACTGGATCAGATTCTTTATCTGCTTCTCATCCTCTGGCGGTTTGGTTGTAACGAGCTTGTGATTTTCCTTGGTTCCATCTTCATACTTCACCTCGGGACCGGTCGTGAGGTGCTTGATGAGCTTGGCTTCAGCCTGTGCATCGTTACGGTACTTCTCTGCGATCGATTTATAAGTGGAAGCGTCTTTCTTGTTGGTTGCATGATGGCATTTACCACAGTTGTTGCTTGCGACCGCTACCAATTTTTTAGCCGCGTCAACATCGACATCGGCAGCCTGGGCAGGTGCACAGCAAAGAAACACAGCGGAGAGAAGCAACGCTTCTCGTACAGCAAATCGACGTGCCATTCTTTCGTCTCCTCAGTAGGAAGTTGCATTTACTCAACCAAAGCGCACTGACTCCAGTTCAGCAGGAAATGTGTCCTTGAGATCACCGGCAGCCCTCGCCAAAAACCCTTTCTTTTCAAGCAATAGCACCGTTTATGCCTTCTTTGGACACTGCCACCTTCATGGAATGAAGCATTAAGGCGCTGGCATGCTAGTCACAAATGCATTCAAATGCAATGATATAGATGAGATTCTGGCGCCTATACACATAAGAAAGATGCTGCATGCAAAATAAATCTTGCTGAAGTGAGAATAAAAACCATCAACTTTTACAAGAAGATGTTGTGACCCCATGTTTTGAGAGCATGTTCTGTAACATTACGTTATTGAGTCACCCCGTCCTGAAGGCCGGGGATTCCTCGATACGGTTTTGGGGAGCCTTCGGCTCCCGGTATTGCTTTGTCTCGCTTGACTCCGCCATAAATGGCGGAGATTGCGCGAGACCCGTGTTCAAACAACAAGTCCGCAACCAACTGATTGGGCTTGCGTTTTCCTTTTCAAACCGACGCAACTCCGAAGCCCCTCCATGTTTCCTGCCCCAGTTGTGGAACGTGTCCACCCGATTGCAACCCCAAACGGACGAAATCGCGAAGGCACAATTTTCGGGCACAGTGACACCGCCGATTAGAGCGGTTTCGATTTAAACGGATACATCCTGGATCCCCGCTTAACAAGGGAATGACGGGGAAAACAACCAGAAATGCGTCATCCCCAAGTAGGCGGGGATCCAGAAAAATCCGGGCAAACGGTTCATGTTGTGCACGACTAAACAAAAACCGCTCTAGCCGCACAATACAGAAAATATTGCAAAAACCTTAACGAAACAGCTTGCATCTCAATCAATAAAGGGGTAATACCTATTGACAAGACGCAATTGGGTTTAAAAATTTTGCCAAAATTTGCGCGAAACGGGTTGCAACTTGACAAATATGGGAATACCTTTTCCCTCGGCTAGAATTGTTCTGGTGGAAGCGTGGAGCATCGAGGCACCAAGTTTGATGTTTCTTGCGGCTGCCGACTAAACGTCAATAGCGTGCCAGTCATGAAGGGAGATGACACATGTCCGAACGTTCGTCTTGTGGTTTCTTCAGAGGTATCCTTGATGCCTTGCCAAGCAAACTTGTTGTCCCGCTGTTTCTGCTTGGCGGGGTAGCAATGGGGCTTGGCGTCTACAACATATATATATCGCGGGTGTTTTCGTATCTTGAAGGAGACTCTTCGGCCTGCGTCAACTGCCACATCATGTCCACTTCCTACCAGTCGTGGAGCAAGAGCTCACACGCACAGTGGACAAAATGCAACGATTGCCATGTCCCGCAGCACAACAAATTTGCCGGGTTGCTGTTTGAAGCGCAGGACGGGCTTCACCACGCTGCCGTATACCTCGCAGGAAAGGAGCCGATGGCTCCCCGTCCGCGTCCGGCTGCCACAAAGGTCATTCAGGACAACTGTGTTCGTTGCCACACCCAGCTCACCACGAGTGTTGCGAGCGTAGGTTACGCTGAGAAAATCCTTCCGAAGGATGGCCATCAGGGTGAAAAGGTTTGCTGGGATTGCCACAGGCATGTACCGCACACCAAGAACAGCGGGCTGGCTTCGGCACCGAACACTCTTGCGCCCTTCCCCGATTCACCTGTGCCAGCCTGGCTCAAAAACATTCTGAAGTAAATCAACCGCTAAAACGGTAAAAACTCTTCGTCTCAATGGGAGTATGACATCATGAGTAATCTTGGCGAAAACGTTAAGCGTAGTCCATCCATCGGCTGGCTACTCCTTCTCGTTGTAATGGCAGTCGTCTTCGTGCTGGGGCTGCTTGCAGCCGGCATCACGGAAAAGCGTGCAGAAGTCGCTTTAATCAAAAGGACGTCTGTCGAGAGTGGCACACCGACTTTCATCAAGTCTGATGAACCGTGGAAAGAGCACGATAAGATGAAAGTGAAAATTGAAAAAACCACCCCCCCTATCGTCGGACGCAACGACATGTGGGGGGAAGGCTACCAACGGCAATACGAAACCTGGAAAAAAACCAGTGAAACGGACTTCACCAGCAAGTATCTCGGCAACAACCAGGAAGACGTGCTTGTAGCGCGTCCGAACATGGTTATCCTCTGGGCCGGATATGCGTTCTCCCGCGATTACTCCGCGCCACGCGGTCACTGGTACACGCAGCACGACATGCGCAAGTCGTTGCGCACAGGGGCGCCCGGAGTCCCCGCTCGCGATGACAACGGCGACGTAAAAATGGAAAACGGTAAGCCCGTCATGCAAACCGACCTGCAGCCCGGAACCTGCTGGACCTGCAAGAGCCCCGACGTGCCGCGCGTAATCCAGGAAAAAGGCCCTCACGCATACTACAGCTCCAAGTGGAGCGACATGGGACCCGAGATTGTGAACCCTCTGGGTTGCGCGGATTGCCACGATCCCAAGACGATGAAGCTCAGCATCAGTCGTCCTGCGCAGGTTGAGGCCTTCAAGCGGGTCGGCGCCAACAGCGCCGCAAAGACGAAAGAGTACATCAGCTTCGGCACGGATGTGACCAAGGCCACCGCGAATGAAATGCGCTCCCTCGTTTGCGCTCAGTGCCACGTCGAGTACTATTTCGCCGAAGGCAAAAACAGATACCTGACCTTCCCGTGGGACAACGGTTTCACCATGGAAGACATGGAAAAGTACTATGACAATCCAATCTTCGGTGAAGGCGAAAACGCGAACAAACCGTACGCCGACTGGACGCATGCTCTGAGCAAGGCACCAATGCTCAAGGCTCAGCATCCGGACTGGGAACTCTACATCCTGGGTACGCACGGCAAACGGGGTGTTTCATGCGCGGATTGCCACATGCCCTACAAGGTTGAAGGCGGCATCAAGTACACCGACCACCAGATCATGAGCCCGCTCAAGAACATCGCCGGTACTTGCCAGAACTGCCACCGCGACAGTGAAGAGAAGCTCAGGGGCTATGTCGAAGACCATCAGGAAAAACTTCTTGAGATACGCAACCGTGTCGAGGACGAACTCGCCAGGGCGCATATCATGACGAAGGTTCTGCTGGACAAATCAACGGTCACAGCTGACAGCGATGAAATCAAGCCTGTACATCAACTGCTCCGTCAGGCCGGCTGGCGTTGGGACTACGGTGTTGCCTCCCACGGCGCTGCCCTCCATGCTCCGGTAGAAACGGCGCGTATCCTGTCGGCCGCTCTCGACAAGAGCCTGCTTGCGCAGATCGAAGTGCAAAAGCTGCTCACCAAGTATGGCGTTTCGTTCGCGATGCCCGACATCTCCGACAAGGCCAAGGCGCAGGAATACATCGGCCTCAAAATGGATAGACTCGTGGCCGACAAGGCAGCGTTCTTGAAGGATGTCGTTCCCGGCTGGATCGAAAAGGCCAGGGCGGAAGGCAAGCTGACAGAGCCTGATCTGCTGGATCAGTACAAGAACTACGACTACGAGAAAGACCGGCAAGTCGGCATAGCTGGCGGTGAGAAGGCGAAAGCGCACACGGTATCGCAGTTCTCGGCATCGCCGCAGCACTAAGCACTAAAGCGTAGTTCGTTCTAACAAAGAATACCCGCCGAAAGGCGGGTATTCTTTTCCACCGCAGTAAATTCATGTCTCTCTCCATCTCCCAGGCAAAGCGCACCTGTTCCATGACAAAGAAACTCTGGCAATTCCCGTGGGGATACCCGGAAGCCGCCCTGTTCGCCGCAGGCATCATTCTGGTTGGCTTCCTGTTGCAACTGGTCGTAGGTCATTTCAACTTTGGCCTTCTGCATTACCCGGCAAACCTCATCGCACTCGCAATCCTGGCCGGACTGATCGGCCTGGGCACCTGCTTTCAAAACAGCTTGTTCTCACGCTGGATTGCAGGCATTCCAATGGCCGTCACGCTCACCGCAGCGCTTCTTTCCTTCGCCCTCTACATGGAGTTGACCCCGCAGCTTTCCCGAATACCGCCTCAATACTCCGATCTCGTCTCTCGACTCGGGTTCAGGATGGTCACTTCTTCGTGGCCTTTCGTACTCCTGTACACCTTGACGCTCATCGCCCTGGGCATCACCACCCTCAAGCGGCTTCTGCGTTTTTCCCGGCGGGATATCAGCTTCCTGTGCAACCATCTGGGGCTATGGATACTCCTCGCCTCAGCCGGATTTGGCGCGGCAGACAGGGTGCGCGTCGTCATGAACGTGGATCTCGGAGAAACTGAGTGGCGCGTCTTCAATCAGGACAACGAAGCCCTGGAACTGCCTATCGCCATTGAACTCAAAAAATTCACGATGGAAGAATACCCGCCAAATCTGACCATCGTTGACCGTCAGGCTCCCCCCGATTCTCAACCCGACGGAAAATCCAGCCTGAAATTCTTTCAGATCGATCCAAAACGCCTCAAGGGGCAAATCGATGACTGGGCGATCACAATCGATGAGTACCTGCACACTGCTGTTCGCGTCGGCGGAGAGTTCATCGCCAACCCAATGCCGGAATCCACCCCTGCCGCAAAAGTCACTGCCCAAAACCTCCTGACCGGAGAAGTCAAAACGGGCTGGGTTTCTGCCGGAGGCAAGGTTCCGGGGTCATTTTTTTCCGATCTTCCCCTGGACGAACGTCTCTCCCTCGTCATGACGCAACCGGAACCCAAGCGTTACGCCTCGGACATCACCGTCACCCACGTCATCCAGGAAGACGTCACCCTTTTTGACGCCACACTGGAAGTCAACAAGCCCATTTCCGTCGGCAACTGGATGATCTATCAGTACGGTTACGATACCACCCTTGGAAAACTGTCCCGCTGGAGCGCGATGGAACTGGTCTACGATCCCTGGCTGCTTCCCGCTCAAATCGGCATGTATCTCATGGCAGCCGGAGCGCTCCTGCTGGCATGGAATGGCGCAAATCGGCGGAGGGTGTCGAAATGAGCTTGAGTTGGAATGAGTTCCCCTACATCGCCCTTCCCGCAGTCCTGTGCTGGCTTTCCGCCGGTCTGCTGGCTTGCCGCCGTACTCAATCGGGCCGCTCCGTATATGTTGTTGACGCGCTGACAATCATCGGCATCGCTCTGTTTGCAGTCTTTATCGCCGCGTTCTGGAATGCCTTGTCACGCCCGCCATTGCGGACGATGGGCGAAACCCGGCTCTGGTACTCCCTCTTCATGATGCTTGCCGGGTACATCACCTATCGGCGCTGGAATTACCCGTGGCTGCTGCTCCTGTCGGCTATCGTGGCGACGGCATTCACCGCCATCAATGTGCTGAAACCGGAGATACACTCCATCGCGCTGATGCCCGCCTTGCAGAGCTTCCTTTTCATCCCTCACGTCATCATTTATATCATCGCTTACGCATTCTTCGGAATCGCAACGCTTGCCGCCTGCATGTTGCTCATCCGGCGCAGAAAAGGCGGCGACCATGATGAGTTGTTCGCCTTCACGGACAATCTCGTCTACATCGGCTTCGGCTTTCTCGCGCTTGGATTGCTGCTCGGCGCATTCTGGGCCAAAGAAGCGTGGGGACACTACTGGTCGTGGGATCCCAAGGAAACGCTCGCCTTCATCACCGGCGCAGCCTACCTCATCTACATCCACCTGCGGCATCAGGGACGAAAAGACAATTTCATCATCTGGACGCTTCTCGTCGCATTTCTTTTGCTGCTGTTGTGCTGGTTTGGCACGGCGCTCCTCCCCGGCACCAGCCTGCATCTCTATTCCTGAACCGGGTTTTCCGTCATGAACAATACGAGCAACACCCCACGCATCGGCATTCTCACCGTCTCCGACCGGGCAAGCCAGGGCAAATACGAAGACAAGGGCGGTCCGGCCATTCGTGACTGGCTGACCCAGGCGGTCAAAAACCCCTGGGAAGCCGTCGCCCGCATCATCCCTGACGACGAAGTACTGATCGAAGCCACGTTACGGGAACTCAGCGACCGTGAAGCCTGCTGCCTCATCGTCACTACCGGCGGAACCGGACCGTCTCCCCGGGACGTGACACCGGAAGCCACCGAGAAGGTCTGCGCCAAAATGCTGCCGGGCTTCGGCGAACTGATGCGTTCAGCCTCGCTCGCTTCCGTTCCGACGGCGATTCTTTCCCGCCAGACTGCGGGCATCCGGGGTCAGAGCCTCATCATCAACCTGCCCGGCAAACCCGCAGCCATTGCCGAATGCCTTCATGCTGTCTTCCCCGCCGTGCCCTACTGCATCGATCTCATCGGCGGCGCGTATCTCGAAACCCACCCGGATTTTTGCGCGGCCTTCCGTCCGGCCGGTGCAACGCGCGGGGAAAACACCTGACGTTTACGCAGCACTCACCGCCAGCATCAACTGGTTGATCCTCTTCACGAAACCAGCCGGATCGTCGAGCGTGCCGCCTTCGGCAAGCAACGCCTGGTCGAACAGTACCGCAGCCCAATCGTCAAATTGCCGTTCTTCGGCCTTGACCCGTTGCACTGCCGGGTGATGCGGATTGATTTCGAGGATGGGTTTGGAGTCTGGGGCGTCTTGTCCGGCCGCCTTGAGGATACGGCCCAGGTTCATGCCGAGATCGTGCTCGTCGGCAACGAGGCAGGCCGGGGAATCGGTAAGGCGAAGCGTGACGCGCACATCCTTGACCCGTTCGCCGAGGCTTGCCTTCATTTTTTCCACCAGGGGTTTGTATTCGTCGGCAGCCTGTTCGGCTTCTTTCTTCTCGCTTTCGTCTTCGAGTTTGCCGAGATCGAGCCCGCCGCGCGCAACGGAAACAAGCGGTTTTCCGTCGAACTCGGTGAGGTTGCCCGTTACCCATTCATCGACGCGATCCGACAGCAGCAGGACTTCAATGCCTTTCTTGCGGAAAATTTCAAGGTGCGGGCTGTTGCGCGCGGCATTGAACCCCTCGGCAGTGACGTAGTAAATCTTCTCCTGCCCTTCTTTCATCCGCGCGATGTAGTCCTTGAGCGAAACGGTCTCATCAGCCGTATCGGCGTGTGTGGACGCAAACCGCAGCAGGGCGGCAATCTTGTCCTTGTTGGCAAAGTCCTCGCCTACGCCTTCCTTGAGAACCCGCCCGAATTCCTTCCAGAAAGCAGCGTATTTTTCCTTGTCCGCCTCCTCCTCGCTGTCGGCGAGGCTTTCCAGCAATGCAAGAACCTTCTTGGCACAGCCCTGGCGGATGGCGTCGATGTCTTTCGATTCCTGGAGAATTTCGCGCGAAATGTTCAAGGGAAGATCGGCGGAATCCACGACCCCGCGCACGAAGCGCAGGTAGAGCGGCATGAGTTTTTCAGCGTCATCCATGATGAAGACGCGCTGTACGTAAAGCTTGACGCCGTGGCGGGCGTGGCGCTCCCAGAGATCGAAAGGAGCATGCGAGGGAATGTAGAGCAGTTGCGTATATTCCTGCCGCCCTTCGACTTTCGCATGAGTCCAGGCAAGCGGCTCCTCGTAATCGTGGCCGACATGCTTATAGAACGCCTTGTATTCGTCATCGCTGATTTCATTGCGCGGGCGAGCCCAAAGCGCGTTGGCCTGGTTGACGGTTTCCTCTTCCTCCGTCAGGACTTGCTCCTTTTTTTCTTCGTCCCATTGTTCCTTCTTCATCAGGATCGGCTGGACGATATGATCGGAATACTTGCGGATGAGGTTTTTCAGCCGCCAACTGGAGAGCAGGTCTTCCTGCCCTTCGCGCAAATGAAGCGTAATTTCGGTTCCGCGCGCGGCGCGCTCAACCGTTTCCACCGAATACGCGCCTGCGGTATCGTCGGCCATTGTGCATTCCCATCGCACCGCATCTGTCGCAGGCAACCCGGCACGGCGGGTGATGACGGTCACCTTGTCGGCAACGATGAAAGAAGAGTAGAAACCGACGCCGAACTGGCCTATCAGATGCGCGTCTTTCTGTTTGTCGCCGGTCAGGCTGCCGAAGAATTCGCGCGTGCCGGACTTGGCGATGGTGCCCAGATTGGTAATGGCTTCTTCGCGACTCATACCGATGCCGTTGTCGGCAATGGTGATGGTTTTGGCTTTCTCATCGAAGGACATGCGGATTTTCAATTCGCTCTCGCCCTCCAGCAATTCGGGACGGTCGATGGCTTCAAAGCGCAGCTTGTCGCAGGCATCCGACGCGTTCGAGATAAGTTCGCGCAAAAAAATCTCGCGGTTGGAATACAGCGAGTGGATCATCAGATGAAGCAGCTGCTTCACTTCGGCCTGGAAATTGAGGGTCTCTGCGCTCTGAGTCATGGGATTTACTCCGTAAGATTGCGGGGATTCATGTGCGCAGGTATGTGGGGACACCGAGCGCGGCTTTCAAGACCTTCGCGTCACTTCGGAAGTCCGCTGTCGGAATTCGGAATTCCGGCCCGAACGGGTGTGAACGGCGGGAAAGGGTGATTCGAAAATGAATCAGCGTTTTCTTTCAGCTATCGTCACTGATAGAAGGCAAACCGCTGTCATTTGAACGTGAATTAATCGATGCCACGGACCCAGAGCGGTCTTTATTGTGCCGTCACCGGGAACATGTTACGAAAAATACCAATTACATCGGTTATCGATGTGAATAAAGTCAATATCGAATTCTACTTGTGTAGTACAGTCGGAAAAACTTGGTTTGGACACGCTCATGCCATACAGACTCATTGTTTTGCTGAGCAGTGCTGTACTTGCCGTAGCTTTTGCAGTCATTGGCCGATTTTTATATTGGCAAACCGCAAAATACTCAGAAATCGAACTTGCCGAGAATAGCGACAAATTTCATAGCATCTATGCTATTCAGAATGAAGTCCTGGCACGACACACGCAGGCTCTGGCTTACAGCATCGCCTCTAATGCGGAAATTCAACGCTTGCTGGACGAAGGCAGCGCAGCCGTGCGCGCCGAAGGCGGAAATGGTGGAGGCGTACACGCGGCCCGCGTGAGAGATGAGCTTCAAGAATACGTCAAGCAGCAATGGAACAATTTGCATATGCAATACGAGGTTGAGTATATGCATTTCGTTCTGCCCAGCGGGGTTTCCTTTCTGCGCATGAATACCCCTTCCTATTTTGGGGATGATTTACTCTCTACCCGTCCCATGCTCTCCGATACCGTGGAAGATCACTCGCCCCGTAGCGGCTTTGAAATCGGGCAGACCTACGCCGGTTTGCGTGGAGTGGTACCGGTCGTGCGTGCGTCACCCGGCGGCAACGAACGCTTTGTCGGTATGGTAGAGATCGGTTTCGACCTCAATAAACAGATTGAGCAACTAGACAAGCAACTCGACATCGGAATCGCCTTGTTGCTCAGCCGCGAACATGTTTCCAACGTTATGCGGGAAAGTTATCAGCCCGCGACTTCGATTCAGAAAAACATCATCCTCGCGGCAAGCCGCCCTGAGGTAAACGACTGGCTCAAGGACGATTTGTTGCCCGAGAGCAAACGCACCCCGCAGACCCGGATTCTGGTCTGGCAAGAGAAGCAGTTTCAATTGATCTCATTTGCGCTTGACGATTACCGCAGTCAATCCGGTACGCAGTCTGGACCGCCGGGCACAGTATTGCTCTGGCGCGACATCACTCTTCAAAGCAAACGCCTCGAAGCCGAACGTACCGCAAAATTTCTCAGTATTTTTGTCGGCTACGTCATCGCTCAGTTCGGTCTTCTCGTATTGGTACGCATATTTCGCCGCGCATGGGAACGCCGCCTGAAGCAAAACACGGCCACCATTGAAAATCTCTCTCAGCGAAACGCCTTGCTGCTCGATACTGCCGCCAATGGAATCTGCGGCATCGACCACAACGGTCACATCACTTTCATCAACCGTGCCGCACTTGCCATGCACGGTTATCAACTCGAAGAGGCGATGGGCAAGAACCTGCACTCTCTTTTTCATCATCATGATTCCGGCAAACAACTGGAAAACTGCCCGCTCATGCATGCCTTGAACGCCGGAAAGGCGTATGAAAGCGAAGAGTGGTTTTTCCGGCGCGACGGCAGTTGTTTCCCGGTGAAAATGACAATTACGCCGGTTTGCGGGCAAGATTCGGAAAACTGTGCGGCAGTCGTGTTCCATGACATCACCGAGCAACGCAACCGGCAAGAAGCCCTGTTGCAACTTGCCACAACCGATTCACTCACAGGTTCCAGCAACCGCCGCCATTTCCTCGATCAACTCGAAGCCGAACTGTCACGGCACCGTCGTCATGGAGGTTCGGCATCGCTTCTGATGGCCGATCTCGATTTCTTCAAGCGCATCAATGACGAATACGGCCACGCTGCGGGGGATGCCGTACTCAGCCATTTCGTGCATACCGTTCGTCAAACCGTGCGCCGTAGCGACATCATCGGGCGCCTGGGCGGTGAAGAATTCGCCATCCTGCTGCCCGGCGTCGGCATCAACGGCGCACGCGAACTCGCCGAGCGGTTGCGGAACATCTTTGAACGTACCCCTGCCAAAGTAAACAACATTCTCATTCCGGCCACGGTCAGTATCGGCATCTCAGATTTGCGCATGGAAGACGAAACAGCCGACGCAGTCTTGCACCGCGCCGATGAAGCGCTCTACTCCGCCAAAGAGGCAGGGCGTAATTGCACCATGATCTACGATCCCAACTGGCAGCGAAGCAATCTCCCAAAAGCCGATACCGCACCCTGACCAATCGCCCGGCAGCGAGCTACTGTTCCTCCGAGGTACTCCCCATGCCGGGCTCTTCCGGCGCATTGATGACGCCGGGATCATCCGGTTCGTCGAGCCTGGCAGATTCGATGCGCTGAAAGTGGGCACTGATCTTGCGGCTGGAAATGTGGACCTCTTCCACGTCCCTGTTCACCTGGCCGATATGGCGGGCCAATGCGCTCATGCGCTCGTCGAATCGTCCGAAATCCTTTGCCAGCCGCCCCAGTTCTTCCTGGATCACGTGAATCTGCCGTCGGGTTTCCATGTCTTTGAGCACCGCTCGCGCGGTATTGAGCACTGCCATCAGGGTTGTCGGCGAGACGATCCATACCCGGCGCGTCTGCGAGTAAGCAATGACCTCGGGATGCGAGGCATGAAGTTCGGCAAAAACTGCTTCGGCAGGCAAAAACATCACCGCGCCATCTGCGGTAACGCCCGGCAGGATGTATTTGTCGGCAATGGTGTCGATGTGGCGGCGCACGTCGGCACGAAAAGCCGACTGCGCCGCCTTGCGGTCGGCCTGCGCCAGTGCGGAATCGAACATCCGGTTATAGTTTTCGAGCGGAAATTTGGCATCGATAGCCACTTTACCCGTGGGCGAAGGCAGATCGAGCAGGCAATCGACCCGGTTGCCGTTGGGCAGCGTCGCCTGAAAGGTGAAGGCATCTGGCGGCAGCGCGTTGCGCACCAGGGCTTCGAGTTGTACTTCGCCAAACGCGCCGCGCGCGCGTTTATCCCCCAGAATTTCCTGGAGGCTCACGACACTGGAGGTGAGAGCTTCGATCTTTTTCTGCGCCTCATCTATCGTCGCCAGCCGTGCCATAACCCCCGTGAAGGTGTCGTGTGTCTTGCGCAAGCCTTCGTCGAGCCGGGTATTGACTTGCCCGGAGAGCGTCTGCAACTGACCTTCCACGCTGCGCGTGAGGGTTTCGATGGAGCGCGACAACTGCACCGAGGCCGCCGTCAGCCCGTTCTGAAGCAGTTCGCGGTCGGCTCGCGCATGTTCTCCGATGCGATCCGTCTGGCGTCCCAACCCTTCGTGCAAATCCCGCAGCAATTCCCGATGCTGGTCGAGTGCGCGGCGCTCCAGCCCTTCATCGATGCGCCCCAGCAGCAGGCGTTCGCGGCGCCCCGCCATCACGGCTTGCCAAACCAGCACTACGGCAATTCCGAGCAAAAGGACAAATCCTGCAACGAGGAAGGAGGCTTGCAGCGGACCGTCCATCACTGCCTCACTCCGAACGCCCTGCCCCGCCAAGCACATGCCGAACCAGTTCTACCCAGTATGCAGCCCCGATGGGAAGAATATCGTCATTGAAATCGTAAGCAGGATTGTGCAATCCCGCGCCATCCTCACAACCGGGCGAGTCATTGCCAATCCATATGTAAGCGCCGGGTTTGTGCCGAAGATAGAAGGCAAAATCTTCCGCGCCCATGCTCGGACGTTCGCCGGTACGCACATGCTCCTGCCCCACGACTGCGGCGGCAGCCTGCCGACAGTGCGCAGCTTCAGCCGCAGTATTGATCGTCGGCGGATAGTTGTTGTCGCGCACCGAAAAGTCGATCTCCACGTCGAAAGCTGCGGACATCCCCGCGCATAACTCTTTGAGGCGCGTAAGTGCCCTTTGCCGCACGTCCTCGGAAAAGCTGCGCAGGGTTCCGGATAATTCCGCCTGACCGGGCAGAACGTTGTAAACGTCTCCCGCATGGAAACAGGTGATAGCCACCACGGCGGAATCGAAAGGGTCGAGCGAACGCGAAACGACGCTTTGCACGGCCTGAACCAGCGCCGTTCCGGCATGAAGGGGATCAACCGTCAGATGCGGCATGGCCGCGTGCCCGCCGACCCCCCGGATGTGGATATCGAAGCGATCCGTTCCCGCCATAACCTGCCCGGTATGCACGGCAAAATCTCCGGCAGGCAGTCCCGGCCAGTTGTGCATCCCATAAATCGCTTCCATCGGAAACCGATCGAAGAGACCGTCATCAACCATGACCTGCGCACCGCCGCTGCCTTCTTCTGCCGGTTGAAAAATCAGATACACGGTTCCATCGAAATCGCGCGAAGCCGCAAGCAGCCTGGCCGCTCCCAACAGCATTGCGGTATGACCATCGTGGCCGCAAGCGTGCATGCGTCCATCAAACACGGAACGATGAGCGAAAGAGTTGGCCTCATTGATCGGCAGCGCATCCATATCGGCCCGCAAACCTATCGCCCGCAAGCTACGCCCCGCACGCAACACCCCAACCACGCCGGTCTTTGCCAATCCGCGATGCGTCTCGATACCCAGCGCGGCCAACTCGCGCGCCACCACATTCGACGTGCGCGTCTCGGTAAAAGCCAGTTCGGGGTGAGCGTGCAAGTCGTGCCGGATGGCCTGCAAGCTCATCCGCGCCTCAAGGGCAGAATCGAGGGTATTCATAACCGTAATGACGATGTTTCAATCCACGCCCGTAACCGAGCAACAACGACGCTTGGAAGAGGTTACGCCTCTCCCAGGCGGGATTATCCCCCTAAAGGGGGAGGTTTCAAGCCGGAGTTGGTTTTTGATGAAAAAGGCGAATACCTGGAAGTGTATTCAATTCCCGCCTTCCGGGGAAACCGCCGCACGAAGCCTTCCGCTCCTCCCCGCATGGATGGAAATACGCAAGGAACAACGTGATTTATAGCAAATATTCACACGCTTGCCGCACAGCCTGTCTCTAAAATGAGGCCGGATGTGTATCCGATGGATGCTTGCGCCCTGCTCATACGGAGAAAAAAATGGCTTCGACATCTTTTGACAGCATTAAAATTTATCTGGTGGAGCCTTCGTCCATGCAGGCGCAGTTGGTCGTTCATATGCTCGAACAACTGGGCGCGCTTCAGACCCGCCACTTCAACAGTGCGAACGAGGCACTGTCTGAAATGCGCCGCTCAAAACCCGACGCCGTCATCAGCGCCATGTATTTACCGGACATGCCCGGCACGGAACTCGTCAGCGCCATGCGCGCCGATTCCGAACTGGAATGGGTTCCGTTCATTCTGATTTCCAGTGAAACCCGCCCGCAGGTACTCAACCCGGTACGCCAATCCGGCGCATGCAGCATCATCACGAAACCTTTTACGCGCGATCAAATGCAACGCGCGCTCGACTCCGTTCTCGATCAGATTGCTCCCCTGGAAGAACTCGATGAAGAAGATGTGGAAAACCTGAAAGTGCTGCTGGTTGACGACAGTTCCATGTCGCGGCGCTACATCCGCCATCTGCTCGAAGGCATGGGAGTCAGGAACATTTTTGAAGCTGAAAACGGCAAGGCCGCAATAACGGCCCTGGCGGACACGATGTTCGACCTCGTGTTGACCGACTACAACATGCCCGAAATGGATGGCCGCGCCCTGGTCGAATACATCCGCACACAAAGCTGGCAGACGGAAGTCCCCATTTTGATGCTGACCAGCGAAAACAACCAAGGTCGCCTCGCCGCAGTCGAAAAAGCCGGCGTTTCGGCAATCTGCGACAAACCGTTCGAGCAGGGCAACATCCGGGATGAGCTCATCCGGGCACTGCGAGGGTAGTTTGGCAATCTGCTGCTACACCGGCCAAAATGATCGGCAACAAACCGCTCTCCAGAGCGGTTTTTGTTTGGTGCTTGCGAATATCGCTTACAATCCCCTCGCAACCGACATCATGATGCGTTTGCATCGTGATGCAACTGTAGCGCAATGCTACGTTTGGAGAATTCCATGCGCACGACCATTGACATCCCGGAACGCGAACATGCGCTGTACACCAGTTTGGCGCGCGCGCAACATACGAGCCTCAGCAAATTACTGCTGAATCTTGCCAGGCGTGGCCTGGAATCGCCCAACCACGTCGCCGATGCTGTGCCCCCCTACCGGGTCGATCCGCAGACCGGCCTTGGCGTATTCCGCTCAGGTCGTCCGGTCACACTCGACGATATCAAGGCGCTCGAAGACGACGACTCTCCCACATGCGAGGCGTTATGAGCGCACGCCTGCTGGATGCCAACGTATTGATTGCCCTGTTCGACGCCGACCATGTACATCACGATGTTGTACGCGACTGGTTCATCGCATTGCGCGACGGATTCGCCACTTGTCCGATCGTCGAAGGCGCGCTGACGCGCTGGATCGTGCGCATCGAAGGCAGTTCCGGCCCGGCCTCTGCGCAACGTGAACTGCGCAAGCTCGCTGCCGATTCGCGCCACCGTTTCTGGCCCGACGATCTCGCCTATGCGGACGTCGACTGGAAAGGCGTGCTCGGACACAACCAGGTCACCGACGCCTACCTCGCTTCGCTTGCGCGCAAGCACGGTGGCCGGCTTGTGACGCTTGATCGCGGACTCGCTGCGTTGCATCACGATGTTGCCGAACTGATTCCCGTTTCAATCACCCCGCCCTGATTTTCCGGCGCTAATTCTTCTTTGGTTTGCACGGCACCGAGAAATCGACATGATAGTGTTCGTCATGTCTGATCCATGCCTGACCTTTCATGAAATTGATATTGTTCTTGATGAAGTCGCCGCGCTTCGTCTTGTATAGCTCAGGCAGAAACCCCGGATCGAAGATGACGCGCTCCACGCCGATTCCCTTTGCCTGTGCAGCAGAATGCAGCGCGTGGAGATGCTCGGCAATGGCATCGAAGTCGATGGTGAGTCCACCAAACCGCGCTTCTGAATCGAACTCGATGTCGTAGCCGAATTTGTTCCAGGCACCGGACGGAAGAGCAACAGATTTGCCTTGAGCATCACGCACAGGAACCATGAAGTCCACCGCCAGCCCGTTCTGATGCGTGCGATGCGGCCGGATGCGCCCCCCCTCCTTCCAGCCGCTCTCGCCATAGACATACTTCACCTCCGGCATCGAACGAGCAAGAGATGAGTACGCGATCAAAACGACATCCGCGACTGCAGAATGAACGTAAGTTCGCCCGGCGGCGACTCCGAGCGAACTGTACGGCTCGAAGTTGACCCCGGATCCCGGCAGTTGCACACCGGCTTCCAGGCGGCCATTGCTGGGCGTGCCGTAGCACACACTCTCCGCCCCCATTGCGGAGGTTGAAAGGATGACGATGATTGCCGTAGCGAAGATTTTCATGTTTTTTGCGGATTAACGTCTGTGGTTAGAGCGGTTTTTGTTTCCACGCGCCCGCAGCAGCGCCACGCTGGCAGGGTCATGCCAGCGAAGAAACGCCTTGTGAAGCCGTCTTTGCCTTTCGCCGCGCGCGCAGAAAATGGGTTCCGGCGCAGGCATCATGCTCTTCAGCGGATTGAAACCGCTGTGATACATGGTTGTGGCAAGGGTGAGCGGCGTGGGCAGGAACGTTTGCACCTGATCCGGGCGAAAACCGCGCGCTTGCAGCCAGCGCATGAGCCGGGCCATGTCTTCATCCGTCGTGCCGGGATGGGCGGCGATAAAGTACGGGACGAGATGCTGTTTTTTGCCCGCACGACGGCTGGCACGCTCGAAGAGCGCGGCAAACGCATCGAACGTGTCGATGGGCGGTTTCATCATCGCGGCGAGCGGGCCGGGTTCGCTGTGTTCGGGCGCGATTTTCAGCAGGCCGGAAACATGATGCGTTGCCAGTTCGGTGATGTATTCGGGAGATTGCACGGCGAGGTCGTAGCGCACGCCCGAGCCGATGGTGATTCTTTTGACTCCGGGTGCGGCACGGGCGGCACGATAGAGATCAATCAACGGGGCGTGGCGGGTATCGAGCCGGGAACAGACGGCGGGCCAGACACAGGACAACCGTCGGCAGGCAGCCTCGGCGTGTTTGTCCCGGCAGGCCATGCGGTACATGTTGGCGGTCGGGCCTCCGAGATCGGTGATATGCCCCTTGAACCCCGGCGTGCGGGCGCGGATGTCCGCAATCTCGCGCAGAATGGATTCCTGAGAGCGGCTCTGAATGAGACGGCCTTCATGTTCCGCGATGGAGCAGAAGGTACACCCTCCGAAGCAGCCGCGCATGATGTTGACGGAGAAACGAATCATCTCCCAGGCGGGGATGCGCGCGCCGCCATAAGCCGGATGCGGGCGACGGGCATAAGGCAGGCCGTAGACGAAATCCATCTCGGCAGTCGATAACGGCAGTGGCGGCGGATTGAGCCAGACATCCCGCGCGCCCGGCCCCTCTCCGTGGCGCTGCGTCAGCGCCCGGGCATTACCGGGATTGGATTCGAGATGAAAGACCCGCGAGGCGTGGGCATACAGCAGCGGATCGGCCTTGACCTGCTCAAAGGACGGCAACCGGACGACGCAACAGGCGCGGTCGTGTGCCGGAGTCCCGCGAGGCGTGGAGGAGTCGATCTCCGTCCAGCCTTCGGGACGCCAACCGGGAGACACCATGAAAGCCGTGCCACGCAAATCGCGGATTCCGGCAGCCTTTTCGCCTGCGGCAAGCCGTTGCGTGAAGTCAATGAGTGCCCGTTCGGCGTTCCCGTAAAGCAGGATGTCGGCCTTGGAATCCGCCAGCACGGAGCGCCGCACGGTATCGCTCCAGTAATCGTAATGCGCGATACGCCGCAGACTGGCTTCGATGGAACCGATGACCACGGTAACACCCGGAAAGGCTTCCCGCGCGCGTTGGGCGTAGACGGTCACGGCGCGGTCGGGGCGTTTGCCGGGTTCGCCGCCCGGTGTGTAGGCATCGTCGGAGCGGATTTTTCGCTCGGAGGTGTAGCGATTGACCATCGAATCCATGTTTCCGGCAGTAATGCCGAAATACAGGCGCGGACGGCCCAGGGCACGAAACGCTTCGGCAGAACGCCAGTCCGGTTGGCTGATGATGCCTACCTTCCAGCCGTGCGCTTCCAGCAATCGCCCCACGAGTGCCATGCCGAAGCTCGGATGATCGACGTAAGCATCCCCCGTCACGAGGATGATGTCGCATGCCTCCCAACCCAGCGCATCCATCTCGGGGCGCGACATGGGCAGAAAAGGCGCGGGAGCAGCCGGAGGGAAGGACGGAAGAATGGACTTCGGAAGCGGCGGGAGCGCCCGCGCCCGCTTTCCGTTCATGCGGGCCGCCGCTGCAACAGAGCCACGGCCTGGGCAGCGATCCCCTCGCCCCGGCCCGTGAAGCCGAGTTTTTCGGTCGTCTTGCCCTTGATGTTGACGGCGCTCGCTTCGATGTCGAGGTCGGCGGCAATGTTGGCTGCCATCTGCGCGGCGTAGGGCTGTATTTTCGGAACCTGACAGATGATCGTGGCGTCCACGTTACCCACTTCCCACCCCGCTTCCCCTATCCTGGCAGCCACCGTGCGCAACAGCGCGCGGCTGTCCGCGCCCTCGTAGCGCGGGTCGGTGTCGGGAAAAAGCCGCCCGATGTCTCCCAGTCCCGCTGCGCCGAGCAACGCGTCAGTGATGGCATGCAGCAGCACGTCGGCATCGGAATGTCCGAGCAGGCCGCGTTCGAACGGAATGGTGACGCCGCCAAGAATCAGGGGACGCCCTTCGGCAAAGGCATGGACATCGAACCCCTGACCGACGCGAATGGCACATTTCATGGCATGTCCTTTCTGGCGATTTCTCTCTTCCTTTCTTCTTCCTCATGGTAGCGCAGTATCCATTCTGCAAGGAAAAGATCGGACGGCCGTGTCACCTTGAGATTGAAGGCATCCCCTTCAATGAGCCTGGGGCGCAACCCGGCAGCTTCGATGGCCGCAGATTCGTCGGTAACGTCCTGCGCGCTTTCCAGCGCGTGCCGCAACACCGCGTAGCGGAACATTTGCGGGGTTTGCGCGCACCATAAATTTTCGCGCGCCACGGTCTCCGTCACGCGCTGACGCCCGTTTGCGCGCTTGAGGGTATCGGCCACAGGCACGGCCAGAAGCCCCCCCACCTCGTCATGCGCCAGTTCGCGCATCAATCTCTCGATCTGCCAGCCTGACACACATGGTCGCGCGGCATCGTGCACCAGTATCCAGTCCATGGCGGCAACCTCGTTCTCAATGGAACGCAACCCGCCCAACACCGACTCGGCCCGCGTCGCCCCGCCGCAAAACAGCGGCTTCAGATGGGGCCCCAAAGCGCTCCAATCATGGCGCATCCACTCGGAATCGTTGGGCGAAAGCACGACGAACACCCGTTCGATGGCAGACAGCGCACACAGCGTACCGAGCGTATGATGAATCAGCGGCTTGCCGAGCAGCGGCATGTATTGCTTGGACAACCCGCTTCCCATACGCGAACCGCTTCCCGCAGCGGGCACGAGGGCGAAATGGCGAGCTTGTCGATTTTGCATCTGCGCATTCTACAACAGCGTATTTCCATGCCTGTTCGAGAAATAGCGCTCATCCCGGCAAGGAAGACGCTTTTTATACTCGCTGCCGTGTTCCAGACTTAAGGGTGCAGCAATCTGACCTGCCTGCCATTTTTTCGCTGTCTTTTCATTCTCCATGATTTCCGGTTCTTCACCCCCCACCGCCAGCACAATTCCTTCGGCATATTCGACCCCCTGGCGCTCCAAAGCGTCCGGGCAGGACGAAGAACAGGGGCAAGGCACATCCGCGCCAGTTTCGCGCAACGACAGCGACTCACAAAAACATGCCGAAGAGTTGAGCGCCGCCGACCGCCGCCGGGTCGAGGAACTGAAATCCACGGACCGCGCCGTGCGTGCGCACGAAACCGCGCACATGGCCGCAGGCGGCAATCTGGTCACTTCCGGGGCAAGCTACTCCTATGAAACCGGCCCGGACGGCCAGCGTTACGCCGTGGCCGGAGAAGTCGGCATCGACACCTCGAAAGGGCGCACTCCGGAAGAAACACTCGCGCGCGCCGCGCAAATCCGCGCCGCCGCGCTCGCGCCTGCCGACCCTTCCAGCCAGGATCGCGCCGTGGCCGCGGCTGCCGCGCAAATGGCCACCGAGGCGCGCGCCGAAATCGCCCGTGCCAACATGGAAACAGGCTCGGCGGACACATCGCAGAAAAGCGACGAGAATCGTGGTTTCTCGTTCGAACAGGCCATCGAGCGCAGCCTGAGTCCGAACGGACAAGGGGTGAATATTTACGCCTGAACACCGCGCCAATCGCAGGGTTTGGGCACGCGAAAAAACCTTCCGTGGTTTTTTGAACACGGGTCTCGCGCAATCTCCGCCATTTATGGCGAAGTCAAGCAAGACAAAGCACGATGAACTCCCCTCTCCCGCTTGCGGGAGAGGGTGCCCCGAAGGAAACTCTGCATTACCCTATTCCCCACCCCCTGTCATCCGGCGCGAAGTCGCAGGATCCATGCAACGTCGGGATTCTGCGACTTCGCTTCGCTACGCACAGAATGACAGAAGGGGTAATGCAGATGCTCCTTAAGTCTGGAACACGGCGGCGAGTATAAAAAGCGCCTTTCTGGCCGGGATGAGCGCTATTTCTCGAACAGGCATGGAAATACGCTGTTGTAGAATGCGCAGATGCAAAATGTTCGCTATTTCGCCCTCGTGCCCGCTGCGGGAAGCGGTTCGCGTATGGGAAGCGGGTTGTCCAAGCAATACATGCCGCTGCTCGGCAAGCCGCTGATTCATCA
>JAITMK010000175.1 GCA_031277415.1 Azoarcus sp. | reverse complement strand
CGTAGGGGCGTTGCGTGCAACGCCCTCACAAACCCCCACCGCATGTCGGTAAATGCAAGGGCGTTGCACGCAACGCCCCTACATACAGGAATAATGGCGGTGGGTCAGGGATTCGAACCCTGGAACGGTTGCCCGTTGCTGGTTTTCAAGACCAGTGCAATCGACCTCTCTGCCAACCCACCTGCTACTGTTTTCAGACCGGCACAACCGGCTCTGCTCTGCCACACATTCAAAAACCTCGCAGACTTGCAAAACGCTGCCAACCTGCGAGGGCGCGATGGTGACACGGACGTTGAATACCCGCAAGCTACTTAGTGTGCAGGCTTGCTCAGGGGACGCACGACCGCGTTGACTTCCATGGTTTCCTGCTTGCCCCCGATTTCGATCACGAGGGTCAGCGGCACGATGTCTCCTTCCTTTGCCTGCGCAGTCAGTTCAAACAACATTACATGAAACCCGCCCGGTTTGAGTTCGACGGTCGCGCCTGCCGGCAGGGGAAGATTCGGAATCTGGCGCATTTTCATGGTATCGCCCACCATGGCCATTTCGTGAATTTCCGTCCGCCCGGCCCGGGCAGTGCGCACATCCACCAGTTTGGCATCGGTCGGAGAAGTGATTTTCATGAAGGCGCCGGTGACTTTTTGCTCTGGAACGGTCGCACGCACCCAAGGTTCTGCGATGTTGACCTGAGCATGAACAACCGGAGCAGCGAAGAGCATCGCAGCAAAAATCATGGGCAGATGGAATTTCATCATCGAGTTCCTTTATCGACGGTTTGTGAAGGACGAAGAAGAAGCGCCACGTCGGCAGCAATGGACTCGGCGCTGTTTTGGTGCGCCACCGCCAGCCGCAAATGGCCTTCAGGATCGTAAATGTAGCTGGTCGCAGTATGGTCGACGGTGTAACTGTTCTCGGTCGGCACCCTGCGAAAGTATACCCGGAAAGCATCTGCTATCTCTTTTGTTTTCTCAGGTGTCGTATAAAGACCCAGGACGTTGGCATCAAAGGCGGCGGCGTATTCACGCAGAATGGACGGGGTGTCGCGTTCCGGGTCGACGGTAATGAAAATGATCTGGAACCGCTCGGCATCGGCTCCGAGAAGACGACGAACGGCAGCGGCGCGCTGCAGGGCGGTGGGACAGACATCCGGGCACAGGATAAAGCCGAAAAACACCAATACGACTTTGCCACGGAAGTCGGCAAGTCGCCGGGTGTTGCCGTCCGGATCGAGCAGCATGAAATCACGCCCATAGGTTGCGCCGCTGATGTCGATGTTGTGAAAGCGCGGCTTGTCACCGCCACAACCGATCAGCGGCAAAGCACAACAGGCGAAACCGGCGCGCAGGAACGCCCTTCTGAATGGATCCATTGTTTCTTGCCTCTTCATGTTGCATTTTCTGTTGAGTTCAGGCTGAGAAAAACCTCAGGCAATATCAGGGTTGCCAGGCTGCGCTGGGTAAACAGGTATCGTCCATCCACGATGAAACCGAGCTCTTCCCAAGGCACGGTATCATTGAATAATTCAATGGCACGGTCAATATTCATTTCAGTTTTTGGAAACAGGGCCAGGATGGAACCATCGTAAGCCTTGCATGGGTGGGTGAAAAACGGGCGTTTGTTCCGCGTTCTCCCATTGACATAAATACGTGCTACCGCTGATTTATGATAATCGCGTCCCCATTTCCACCAGTTGCTTTCGCCGAATTTTTGCACCCGGCGCGCGAGCAGTGCTTCTTTATGGGGTTCGAGATGATCATGGCGGATATTGTAGATCATGCGCCGGGTTTTCCCGGTTGTGGCCGTATGCGAACAGACGAGTTCGAGATTGCCCTCCGGGTGGGTATAGATGCTGTCAGCTCCCGATACGCCCCCCACCCTGACCTCGAACAAATCGGCAAGCGGCACGCAAAGGGGCGTGTGCGTGAAGACGATCTGCCCTTGCAGATGCACCATTTTCCGCGCGTCCCATTGCGTATCGCCCAACCGTCGCCAGAGGGTACGGCGCGAGAAATCGCCGCGCACGAAGCGGAAAATCGCGCAATTCGGCACTGCGTCCGTGAAGATGCGCGTGTCTCCGGTTTCGATCCAGTGCGTGATGGTGCCTTGGCCGTATAGCCAGTCGTTGAGTTTTGCTGCCGAAGTCAGTTTGATGAATTCACGCGGAACGATGAAAATCAATTCGCCACCGTCAGCAAGATGACGGATGCTTTTTTCAATAAAAAAAAGAAACAGGTTTGAACGTTTGTCGAAAAGATCAGAATGGAGGCGCGCACGCGTTTCCGGAGCGATCTCCTGGTGGCGCACATAGGGAGGGTTGCCGATGATGGTATCGAACCGTTCCTCTGCGGGAAGATCGAAAAAATCCATGACCCACGCCCCCGGCGGAGCAATGCGGGCATCCAGTTCGATGGCTGTACATTCCGGCAAATGGCGCGAAAACGCGCCTTCTCCCGCTGACGGTTCGAGCGTGCGCCCTTGCCTTGCACGCAAGCCCAGCATGGTGCGAACGATGGCATCGGGGGTAAATACCTGGCCGAGCGCGGCAATGTCGAAAAGTTGATTCATGTTGAAGAACGTATAGCGTCAATCCGGTCAGTTTTCGATAACCGGGATGAAGGTTTGAAAAACTCCCCCCTCCCGCCCCTTCGGGGCACCCTCTCCCGCTTGCGGGAGAGGGATTCGAGGCTCTGAAAGAAGGCCGTGTTTCAAACCGAGACACCACCAGGATGAACGGAAACTTGTGATTAGTGACGGTGTACTCTTGAGAAGGCTCCGGTTTCCAATCATAATCCAATCATGGTTGTAACTCCGGCAATCTGGAGGCGTTCTGGACAGGGGTTCGACTCCCCTCATCTCCACCCAAGCGCATGTAAACGCGTGTTCTTCGGTGGGGATGTACCGGATTCGACAGGGCGGACAAAGGTGCGCAGGCAACCCGAGAGGCGACGGACGTAATCCGCGCAAAATCCATAAACGCCAACGATGAGCGTTTTGCAATCGCTGCATAAGCTAGATTGCCGGGGCCGCTGAAGCCTTGTTACCAAAGACAGCCGATGGGGGCTTCGGCCCCCATCGTCATGTTGGTACTCAGGCGGGGCGGCGGGCCTGCATCAGGTAGTTGACGGATGTGTCGCGGATCAGGCTGCAAAGGCGGGTGAGGGGGTTATATGTCAGGCCGGTCATGGTGGTGGTCACGAGTCCGGCATCGCGGCAGAATCTGGCAAGCTCGGAAGGTTTGAGGAAGCGTTTGTAGTTGTGTATGCCGCGCGGCAGTATCTTGAACACGTATTCAGCCCCGATAATGGCAAAAAGGAAAGACTTTGGATTGCGGTTCAGGGTTGAGAGAAAGATGCGCCCGCCGGGACGCACCAGGCGCGCACAAGCCGCGATGGTGCTGGCGGGGTCGGGGACGTGTTCGAGCATTTCCATGCAGGTGACGATATCGAACTGCCCGGCATGTTTTTCAGCAAAGGCTTCCGCCGAAATATGCTGGTAGTCGATTTTCAGTTCGCTCTCGAACAGGTGCAGGCGGGCGACACCGAGCGCCTTTTCGGACAGATCGATGCCGGTGACCTCTGCGCCGCGCGAAGCCATGCCTTCGGCCAGTACGCCACCACCGCAGCCAACATCGAGCACTTTCCTGCCTGATAGCCCATCTGCCTGCTTGTCGATCCAGTCGAGGCGCAACGGGTTGATGTCGTGCAGCACTTTGAATTCGGAGTTGGTATCCCACCAGCGATGGGCAAGTTCGCTGAATTTATCCAATTCTGATGCGTCGGCGTTGGGTTTGGTGCTCATCGAAAACTAACTCCGGTTTGAAACCTCCCCCTTAGGGGGATAATCCCGCTTGGGAGAGGCGTAACCTCTTCCAAGCGTCGTTGTCGCTCGGTTACGGGCGTGCTATGAGTGAGAATGGATGTTGCGAGGCTACGCAATTGCAACACCTGCGCGCAAATGATGCAACAAAACAAAAAACCCTGCCAAGGCAGGGTTTTTTGCTGGAACGGTACAACCAGTGCTTACCGGGTGCCGATGATTTCGATATCGACGCGGCGATCCGGTTGCAGGCACTCGATGAGCTTGTTGCGCGGAGTGACGTTGTTGCACTCGGTGCCGGTCACAGGCTGCGTTCTGCCCTTGCCTTCGGTATAGACGCGGGAAGTATCGATGCCCTGATCGACCAGATAGTTCTTCACGGCAGTGGCGCGGCGCTCGGACAGGCGCTGATTGTAGGCATCACCACCAATGCGGTCGGTATGACCGGTGACGATGACGACTTCAAGATCAAGCTGCTTGGCCTGAGCGGCAATGTCGTTCAGAGCGGTACGGCCTTCGGCCTTGAGCACGGCCTGGTTGAAATCAAACAGGAAGTCGGCGTTCAGGCGAACCTTTTCCTGGGCAACGTCACCCTTGGTCTCCGGTATGGGCGTGGGCTCCGGATCAGGTATCGGAGGAGGAGCAGGAGGCTCACATTTGTCTTTCGGAACGATATCGGCATCGCATCCGCACCCTACCGGAAATTCACCGGCAGGAGCGGTTTCAGCAGCAGCAGCAGTCCAGTAACCGGTACGCCAGCACAAACCGGCTCCGCTGCGGGTAACGACTTTACGGCCATCAATCGCGTAGGGGACTGTACCTGTGCCGTCAACGACGACATCTTCTTGCGCGAAAGCGGTGGATGCGGACAGGCCGATCGAGGCAATGGCGGCCAGCGCGAGCAGCTTCTTGTGGTGTTTGGTCATGGTTTCCTCAGTTGTAAAAGGCGAGACAGTGCCGCAGGAACTATGCCGAATAACTTTGATCGTTATCTGGCGACTTCTGTTGAGCGGAAATCCAGCTCAGCTAAACAAGCCTAGTTTGCCATAGCGATGCAAGGGCGAGCAATTCATTGTCGCTAATTTGCAACAAAGTTTCGCCGTTTTTGACGCGAATTTTGCCGTCGACCCAGACATGCGACACCTGTCGGCGGTCGCAGACGTAGACCAGATGGGAAATCGGGTCAAAACACGGCGCCGTGAGCGGACTGTCGAACGCGACAGCGCAAAGGTCTGCGCGCCTGCCGATTTCGAGCGAACCGATCAATTTGTCCAGTCCGAGTGCGCAAGCGCCCCCCAGCGTGGCCATGCGCAAGGCCGTGTGCGCGGGGACAGCAGCGGCATCGAGACTGCCTGCCTTGGCAAGCAACGCGGCTTGCCGCATTTCCTGGAACAGGTCGAGCCGATTGTTGCTGGCGGCGCTGTCGCTTCCCAGCCCCACGTTGATGCCGTGTTTGAGCATGGCAGGCACAGGCGCGATACCGCTGGCGAGTTTCATGTTGGAAACCGGGCAATGGGCAACGCTGCAACCGCGCCGGGCAAGCAGGGCGAGTTCGGTTTCATCGAGATGAACGGCATGCACGGCAGTGAGATTGGGACCGAGCAATCCCAGGCGTTCGAGCCGCGCAAGCGGTCGCACACCGAAAGCCGTAAGGCTATCGTTGATTTCGCCAATTGTTTCATGGACATGGATGTGTATCGGCAGGTCGAGTTCAGCGGCCAGACAGGCGGCTCGCTCCAATCCGGCATCCGAAACCGCGTAGGGAGAATGGGGGGCGATGGCGAAACCGACGAGAGGGTGCCTGTGCCATTTGTCACGGACGGCAAGCCCCTTGCGCAGATAATCGTCGGCGTCAGAGGCCCATGCGCCGGGAAAATCGAGCACGACCACCCCGACGACAGCGCGCATACCGGTTTCGGCGAAGGCGCGGGCCGCGTCATCGGGGAAAAAATACATGTCATTGCACGTAGTGACGCCACCGCGTAGCATCTCGCAGGCGGCGAGCAGAGTTCCGTCCCGCACGAAAGCGGGCGATACGTGCCGGGATTCAGCTGGCCAGATCACGTCCCTGAGCCAACGTTCCAGCGGCAGATCGTCAGCAATGCCACGCATCAGGCTCATGGCAGCATGGGTGTGCAGGTTGATCAGCCCCGGAATCAGGGCATGCGAGGGCAATTCGTATTCGTCATCGGCCCGGTAGAGCGTGCGTGCTTCGGATTGGGGCAGAATGGCGACGATTTGGCCGTCATGGACGGCGATGCTGTGCCGGTCGAGCGTGACGCCATCGGGAACGACCGGGATCAGCCAGCGCGGATGAATGAGAAGATCGACTACGATGCTCAAGCGAGGTCTCCCTGAGGATACCGGGAATGAATGATGGGGCAGTTTACCGCTTACCGGGCAAAACGGTGACCAGGATCAGTTTTTCGGTATCACCGGGAAGCGTGACAGAATGCAAGGCCACAAGCACATTCGTACTGTGTGCTGATGCGTTCCGGTAAGACAATAGCAAGAGATTGCGGCAAAAAGGAATATGGGACAGATACCCGGAACAATCGGCAAATACCGGATCGTGCGCGAAGTCGGACGCGGCGCGACGGCCACCGTCTTTGAAGCCAATCATCCAGACTTTCCGGAGCCGGTTGCGGTCAAACTCATCCGCTTTGGCGACGACAGGGGTGAAGGGGCCAAATTGAACCGCCGCCTGCTCAAGTTGCTGCGCGCAGAAGAATCGGTGGCGCGACGGCTGAATCATCCGAATATCATCAGTATTTACGAAGTGGTGATCGAACCGGAGCAAGCCTATGTCGTCATGGAATATTTTCCGGGCACGACGCTGGAACGGTATTGCAGCTTCGAGCACCGTTTACCCGTGCATCGGGTAATCGGCATCATCTTCAAATGCTGCATGGCGCTCGACTACGCTTATCGGCAGGGCATCGTGCACCGCGATATCAAGCCGGCCAACATTCTGGTTGACGAAAATGATGATGTGCGGATCACCGATTTCGGTCTGGCGCTCAATGTTGATAAAAACGTCGAAGCGGATTCGACTTTCATCATGGGAGTCGGCTCCCCGGCTTACATGAGCCCGGAGCAGATCAAGAACTATCCCCTCAACCAGAAAACCGACCTTTATTCGCTCGGGGTAGTAATGTTCCATCTGCTTGCGGGCAGATTGCCATTTCGCGCCACCCATCCGGCGCAACTGGTCTATAAGATCATCAATGCCGATCCGCCTTTTGTGTCACACCTCAACCCGGACGTGTCCGAACAGATGAACACGGTCATCCGCAGGGCGATGGAGAAAGACCTCTATTCGCGCTACAAGAACGGTGCGGAGTTTGCCAAGGATCTGGCGGCGGTTCGTTACAAGATCGTCGATGAGGGGGATGTCCAGCTCGACACTTCGCGTTTTTCGATGTTGCGCAAGCAGGCATTTTTTACTGAATTCGAAGATGTCGAAATATGGGAAATACTGCGTATCAGTGCGTGGCGCAATGCGCCCGGGCGCGTAAGGTTGGCGAAGGAAGGCGATATCGAACAGCGTTTCGGTGTGTTGCTGGAAGGCCGGGTCGAACTGTCGGTTGCCGGAAAACGGGTGATGGAACTGGGGCCGGGAACGATTTTTGGCGAATCAGCCTGGCTCGACAGAATCAATCATCGCCAGACGATGTCGATCATTTCATTGGAGCCGTTGACCTATCTCGAAATCAACCCGGCTGCCCTGGTGCTGGCTACCGAAGAAATGCAGGAAACCTTCCGGTGCGAAGTAGCATCCGTTGTCGCGCATCGCCTGGGCGCGCTGGCGCTCGTTCACGCTGAATACTGCGGGACAGCGACCGAAGCAAATATGACTTCGACAAGCAATTTTACTGCGAGCAAAAGCGGGTGGCGGTTGATTGAGGATTGATTTCCCCGCTACCCCCACCCCACCAGATGCCGCCGCACGATTCCGTCGAGCGCAGCCACCCATTCCGGGCGAGTGTTCAGACAAGGGATGGCATGAAACGTCTCGCCGCCATGGGCAAGGAAGGCATCGCGGCACGACATGGCGATTTCTTCCAGCGTCTCCAGACAATCGGCAGCGAAGCCGGGGCAGATCACGTCGACCCGTTTCACGCCTGAGGCGGCGAGCGATTCGAGCGTTGGCAGGGTGTAAGGTTCCAGCCACTTGCCGGGGCCAAATCGGGACTGAAACGTCACGTGCAGTTTTTCCGGTGGCAGGGCCAACGCTTCTCCGAGCAGGCGGGCCGTGGTGAGGCACTCGGCGCGGTAGGGGTCGCCCAGTTCGTCGGTGCGCACCGGTTGTCCGTGAAAACTGGCTACCAGGCAATCCCCCTGTCCGTGGCGCACCCAGTGTTCGCGCACGCTCGCCGCCAGCGCGGCGATGTAGCCGAAATCGTCGGGGAAACTGCGCACGAAACGCAGTTCGGGCAGGTTGCGCCAGATGAGCATGGCCCGCGCGACTTCGTCCAGCGCGCTGGCCGTCGTGCTTCCGGCAAATTGCGGGAAAAGCGGGACGACCAGGATGCGGCAGGCGCCGCGTGCGCGCAAATCGGTGAGCGTGTCGACGATGGAAGGAGCGCCGTAGCGCATGGCCCAGGCGACGATGATCTTGTCGTTGCTCTTTTGAGTCACCCCGTCCTGAAGGCCGGGGATTCCTCGATACGGTTTTGGGGAGCCTTCGGCTCCCGGTGTTGCTTTGTCTCGCTTGACTCCGCCATAAATGGCGGAGATTGCGCGAGA
>JAITMK010000171.1 GCA_031277415.1 Azoarcus sp. | reverse complement strand
ACGGATCGACCGCCGCCCCGCCCGAACACTACCATCCGCTTCCCGCGCCGAAAGGCGGAAGCAGTTTCCAGAACCGTTATATCGGCGATTACCTCGTCTATGGCGCGGGACAGACCTGGTGGCAGGGGCAGGAAAATACTGCCAATCTAGCCTACCTCCTGAAATGGAACAAACCCGGTCAAGTTGAGGGTATCTTCTTACCGCACCGCGTCGACCGCATTGAAGCCCTGGGAAAAGCGCCGCTTCTGGTAGGGGGAAAAGGGAGCGATCTCTATTTCAGCGCACTCGACCTTTCGCCCGCAACCTCTTCCTCTCCGCAGCAGAAACCGCCTCCCGCCGGAACAGAACAAGCATTGCCGTGGAAGGTGCGCATTGCCGACACTTTCAGGCTGGAAGGTGCAGCACAGGGCGAAACCCGCAGTCACGGATTTTTCTATAAACCCGGCGCAGGGCGCGACGAAAGTGGCCTGTTGGGACTGCCCTTCGCGAGCAGCCACCGGAACGGCTGGCAGCAGCTCAAACAAGCTTCCAGCGGCGTTATTTTTTTACGAAACAATCGGTTACGTCTTTCTGAAGTGGGTGCGCTAACCGCCTCTTCCAGCGTCCAAAGCCCCGATGACCAATGCAAGGCTTCCTGCTCGGACTGGTATGGCAATTCACGCCCGCTTTTCGTCGCAAACCGAATTTTTGCACTAATGGGCTACGAAATCGTGGAAGGAAAAATAGCCGGCAAACGCCTGAAAGAAACCCGGCGCATCAACTTTCTTTTCCCGAGTAGTAAAGCTGTCCGTTGACACTCCGGCATTTAAAACCAGTATCCCTCGGGATACCTCACTGGAGGAACCACATGTTTTCTTTTCGCACACTTTTGCCACGCAAAGCTGCCGCATTCCTGGCTTGTACACTTATCTCGTCTTTCGCCTCCGCTCAGACCGTGGAAGCACCAACCCGCGAAATCTGGAAAGCGGGCGGCATGGCCGTCACGGCCATTCAGGATTTATCGGCTGAAATGGCCGTTTCCCTCTTTAAGGGCCCGGCTTCCGAACAGGAAAAATCGAAACATTTCACCAACGACAAGGCCGAAGCCGGTATCAACGTTTTCCTGCTGCGGACAGGCGGCAAGATCGTATTGTTCGACACGGGCACCGGATCGGCTTTCCGTTCTCCGGGAAAACTGTTCGAGGCACTTGCCAGCCTGAACGTCAAACCGGAAGAAGTTGATCTCGTCCTGCTCACCCACATGCACCCGGATCACATCGGCGGGCTGTTGCGGGAAGGCCAGCGCGCTTTCCCCAAGGCAAAACTGAGGGTCTCGAAACCCGAGATCGAATCGTGGCTGGCTATCCTGGAAACAGACATTTCCAACGCTCCCGCAGGCCATATCAAGCATATGATCGATATTTACGGGACCGACGTGCTGCCCTTTGCCTTTGGCGATACCCTGCTGCCGGGCGTAACGGCGCTGGATGCTTCCGGCCACACGCCCGGGCATACGGTATTTCAACTCACGGCTGGCGGAAAAAGCCTGCTCATCGTCGGCGACCTGATTCATGCCATGCCCCTGCAATTCGCCCTGCCCGACGAATGCGCGGAATTCGACATGGACCCGCCCCAGGCCATCGCCGCCCGCAAGCGCATCTTCGGCCTCGCCGCGCAAAAGGCAATACCGATTGCCGGGATGCATTTTCCCTTTGCAAATGCCGTGGGCACCGTCAAAAAAGACGGCAAGGGATGGAAATTCAAGCGAGTGAAATGAGGGTTCCTGTAGGGGCGTTGCACGCAACGCCCCTACAACCGTTCATCCTCAGAAGATTCGGGGGTGGTTTCCTCATCCTCTTCTTCATCTTCGTCATCGTCATCGTCATCGGATTCAACGAACGTTTCGTCCTCTGAATGAGGCAGTTGAGAAGGAACATCAGGGGATTTGGCATCATCAGGAGACTGCAACAATTCGGCCGCCCGCGCAGCCGCCGCTCTCCTGCGCCTGCGCCAGCGCCAGAAAGCAAGCAGGTAACCGGAGAGCGCGTAACAGACGAACAACCCGAAGAAAACACCCGGCGGATACAGCGCGCCCAGGGCAAATGCCAGCGCCAGCGCAATGACGGCGATGAAGGGCACGCTCTTGCGCAGGTTGATGTTCTTGCCGCTCCAGAACGGAAAGTTACTGACCATCGAAATGCCGCTGATGAGTGTGAGCAAGCAAGCCACGAATTTCAGCCAGGGGATTTCTCCGGGGTTTAAATTGTTATCGAAGCTGACCCATACCAGCCCGGCAATCAGTGCTGCCGCTGCGGGGCTGGGCAGGCCTTGGAAGAAACGCTTGTCGACGATGCCTATGTTGGTATTGAAACGGGCCAACCGCAGCGCCGCGCCGGAGCAGTAAACGAAAGAAACGATCCAGCCAAGTTTGTTCAGATCCATGAGCGCCCATTGGTAGACCAGCAGCGCGGGCGCGACCCCGAAGCTCACCATGTCCGACAGGGAATCGTACTGAGCGCCGAACTCGCTCTGCGTGCCGGTCAGCCGCGCAACGCGGCCATCGAGCCCGTCGAACAGCATTGCCACGAAAATGGCGATGGCGGATATCTCAAATTTCCCGATCATCGCCTGCACGATTGCGAAATAGCCGCAAAAGAGCGCTGCGGTCGTGAGGAGATTGGGCAGGATGTATATGCCGCGACGGCGTGCAGATGAGAGATGTGGAGAATTCATATCAGTGGACGAGATGTTCGCGATGCCCGTCGTCTTCATCGTGAGTATGGCCGTGAGCAAGTTCTTCCGCCGTGGCGGCACGCACTGCGGTCACGGTCATATTGAAAATCAGCGCCGTGCCGGCAAGCGGATGATTTCCATCGACCACAACCTTGCCGTCGGCGATATCCGTAACGCGATAAAGCACCTCACCGGCATCGCTGACACGCTCGAAGGCCATGCCGACCTCGGCATCCTCCGGGAACATATCGGCATCTTCGACCGCTACCAGTTTCTCGTCGTAATCGCCGAAGGCTTCCTCCGGCTGCAATTTGACCGTGAGGTTCTCGCCGACTTTCTTGCCATGCAAGGCTTCTTCCAGCTTGGGAAAAATGCCATCGTAGCCGCCATGCAAATAGATAAGGGGCCGACGGCCATCATCTATCATGGCCCCGTCGGGATCTGTCACCGTGTAATCGAGTGTGACAACGCAGTTTTTTACGATTTCGTCTTGCATGGTGCAGGATTCATTTACTGGTCAGGCTTTCAAACATAACGCAGCCCGGCCTCTAACTCAAGGACGAAAAAACATACGCCTCGTTTTTTTCGTTTTTAGCGGCTACTCGTAACGCACGGCCACGATTTCCACTTCCCGTTCGCCAGACGGACTCATGAAGCGCACTACGTCACCCTCGTATGCCTTGAGCAGCGCGCGCGCAAGCGGCGAAACCCAACTGATCTTGCCGACAGAAACGTCGGCCTCGTCGATACCGACGATCTGCCAGACCTGTTCAGCAGCGGCATCGTTTGTATTGCAGATCGTTACCGTTGCGCCGAAAAACACCTGGTCGCTTTGCTGGCGCGCACCCGGATCAACGACCTCCGCGTTGTCGATACGCCCTGTCAGAAAACGAATACGACGGTCGATTTCGCGCAGACGCTTCTTGCCGTAGATATAATCACCGTTTTCCGAACGGTCTCCGTTGCTTGCCGCCCAAGCCACGGTTTCCACAACTCTCGGGCGTTCGACGCGCAAAAGCTCTTCCAGCTCAGCGCGCAGGATCCGGTAGCCGCACGGCGTCATGTAGTTTTTGCTGCCCGGCGGCAGCCGCGGTGGGAGCGACTCTTCGTTGTCGTTCTCCCCGGTTTCCTTGACAAAAGCTTTGTTCATCGCCTGTTGTTCCGCCGGGAGCGGGGAAAAATTTCGAGCCGTTCCGGCATCAAAACCGGGGACTGCTCAGTACGGTTGGAAGGATATTAAACATTTCTTTTCGGGGTGGCGATTGTTTTCCCGGCAGTGGACACATACCATAGTGTCCGGGAAGAAATCGATGTGCCTGAGGTCATAAATGAACGACGATATATTCGATACAGCAGCAACCCTGCGCGAGCGTCTTGCTCGCCTGAATGACGAGCATCACGATCTGGACGAGGCCATTGCCCGTCTGGACGACGTCCCCAACAGTGATGAACTGCTCGTCCGACGAATGAAAAAACGCAAACTTGCCCTCAAGGATCGCATTGCCGCGCTCGAACGCATGCTCGCACCCGACGATCTGGCCTGAAGGCCGGTCAGGCGAAAACGTGCCATGAGCGATTCGGCGCGCGAGTCGGCGAACCTGCTTGAAGTCGAAGGGCTCACGGTAACGATACGCGGCGCCCAACGCGCCGCGTGCCCTGTCGAAGGGGTCGGGCTGTCGATCAAGGCGGGGGAGACTTTCGCGTTGCTCGGCGAATCGGGTTGCGGCAAGTCGATGACGGCGCTTGCCATTGCGCGCCTGCTCCCCGAGGCGGCGGCAGTCTCCGGCGGCCGGGTCAGCCTGGGCGGGGAAGAATTGCTGGCCCTGCCCGAGTCGCATATGCGACGGATACGCGGCGGGCGGATCGGCATGATCTTCCAGGAGCCCGCTACCAGTCTCAATCCGGTGATGACCATCGGAGCGCAGATCGGCGAAGTCCTGGCGCTTCATCGCGCCCTCAAGGGCGAAGCAGCCATGGCCGAAACGCGCCGCCTGCTCGAAGAAGTCGGCATCCCCGCCGCGCGGGAGCGGCTCAATGACTACCCGTTCCAGTTCTCGGGCGGGATGAAGCAGCGGGCAATGATTGCAATGGCGCTGGCCGGCAAACCCGAACTGCTGATTGCCGATGAACCCACTACGGCGCTCGATGTCACCATCCAGGCGCAGGTGCTGGATTTGCTTGCCCGCCTTCAGGCCGAACGCGGCATGGCAATGCTGCTGATTACGCACGATCTCGGTGTGGTGGCGCGCATGGCGCATCGCGTCGGCCTGCTCTATGCCGGGGAATTGATCGAAACGGGGGCACGGGAAGATTTTTTCGCCGCGCCGCTGCATCCTTATGCGCAACAGCTCTTTGCTGCCCTGCCCGACAGTGCGACGCGCGGAAAACCGCTCAATGCCCTGCCGGGAGGCGTACCTTCGTTCGATCAAAACTTCGTCGGCTGCCGTTTTGCCCCCCGCTGCCCGCGTGCGTTTGACCGTTGTCAGACCGATACGCCCGGTTGGAACGCAGTGAGAGGGCGCGGCGTGCGTTGCCATCTTTATGAAGACTGCAATGAAGCGCCCGCACGGCGACAATTTACAGGAGTCGCGGCAGAAACATCCCTCTGGCATTCCTCGAAATCGCCGGTGTTCGAAGCCAGTGATCTGGCCGTGCATTTCCCGGTGAAAAAAGGGCTGCTGCGACGCACGGCAGGATGGGTACGCGCGGTAGACGGGGTCAACCTGCGCCTGGAAGAGGGGCGCACGCTTGCGCTGGTGGGCGAATCCGGCTGCGGGAAAACGACGGTCGGGCGCGCCATCCTGCAACTGACACCCCCCACGGCAGGAGAGATGACATTCGACGGCGCGCCGTTGCGCTTCCACGACCGCGCGGCAATACGCCGTATGCGGCGCGCAGTGCAGATGGTGTTCCAGGACCCGTTCGCGTCGCTCAACCCAAGACTTTGCATCGGCGACATTCTCGAAGAAGGCATGGTGAGTCTGGGCGTTGGCGGTGACACCGAAACGCGGCGTCATACCGTGAATGAGCTTCTCGAACGGGTCGGTCTGCTGCCGGAGATGCGTTGGCGTTATCCGCATGAATTTTCCGGCGGACAACGGCAACGCATTGCCATTGCCCGCGCGCTGGCGGTTTCTCCCAGAGTCATCGTCTGTGATGAACCGACGAGCGCGCTCGATGTTTCCGTGCAGGCGCAGTTACTCAACCTGATGTGCGAGTTACAGCGTGAACGGGGATTGGCCTACCTGTTCATCACCCATAATCTGGCCGTCGTGCGCTACATGGCCGATGAAGTGGCCGTGATGTATCTCGGCCGCATCGTCGAGCAAGGCCCGGCAGCACAGGTGTTGGAAACGCCCGCTCATCCCTATACCCGGATGCTTCTGGCGGCTGTGCCCCGCATTGATGCCGAAGCAAAAGAAAGTATGGGCGCGGCAAAAGAAAAAACCGACGTGACGGCGGAGCCGCCGTCACCGTTGGCACCCCCGACGGGATGCCATTTTCATCCGCGCTGCGCGTTGGCCGATGATACTTGCCGAACGGTATTCCCTGATTCGCAAAAACTGAATCACGGGCACACCGTGCGGTGCCATCTGACGACGATGATAAAGCGCGGCAACGTTTAGTCGTCAAACCGGGAGCGTTAAACTTGGACGCTCTCGTATCACAAAAAAAGTCACAGCCCGGTTTATCTTGGTAGGATGCCCGCTGAAACCGATAGTGGAGCCGTTCCTGTTCCAGCATCATGAAAGTTCTGATTATTGAAGATACCATTACCAGCGCAACCGTGGTATGCAGTTGGTTGACCAACATGGGGTTGTCGGCCCTTCACGCGAAAACAGGCGAAGAAGGGCTGGAAATATTCAGACGGGAACGGCCGGATTTGATATTGCTCGATATCATCATGCCGGGCATCGACGGTTTTGAGGTGGCGCGCGCAATTCGCCGCTTCGAGAGATATCACGGCTGGTGGACGCCCATCATCTTTCTGACGGCCCGCGCCGATGAAAATGATTTGCAATGCGCAATCGATGCCGGGGGCGACGATTACCTCATCAAGCCCGTTTCCGAAGTCGTACTCAAGGCCAAAATCAGCGCCATGCGCCGGATGGCGCAGATGCGCGACTCGTTGCGCAGAACCCAGGACAAGCTCCGAAAAGCCAACAACCAGTTGCAGCGTCTGTCCGCAATCGACAGTCTGACCGGCATTGCCAATCGCAGGTGCTTTGACACTGCCCTGTTGCGTGAATGGAGGCGCTGTTCCCGTTCGGCCCTGCCGCTCTCGCTGCTGGTAATCGACGTCGATCTCTTCAAGCTGTTCAACGACCATTACGGTCACCAGATGGGCGATGAATGCCTCAAGATCGTGGCTCATACATTGCAGGAAACCACGCGGCGGCAGGATGACCTGGTGGCACGCTACGGCGGTGAAGAGTTCGCGGCCATCCTGCCCGAAACCAATCCCGAGGGAGCGCTTGCGGTTGCCGAGGACATGCGCGCGAGCATTGCCGGTTTGCGTGTCGATCATGCCTGGTCCACCGTTGCGCCGATCGTGACCGTCAGTATCGGTGTGGCCAGCATCATCCCGCCAAAGGACAGCGAAGCAGGCATCCCCGCGCTCATCAAGGCTGCCGACGACGCCCTTTATCATGCCAAGGAATCCGGACGAAATCAGGTCAAACAGGTCAAGGGCATCATCCGGGTTGCCGGTCTCGGCGTAGGAATCACCGGGCGGCTGGTTTCAAAACGGGAGTAACTTCTCACCCCTGGAACACGTCCTTCCAGGCTCGCAGAACCGCCAAGCAGGTCAACATATTGGACGGGCGCACCCCTCCGCAATGAACCGCTACCGAATTGATCACGCTTTCCACGTCGGTACGCAGAAACGGGTTGATTGCCCGTTCGATGCCAATCGTACTGGGCAGTGTCGGTTTGCCCTGCGTTCGCAGGGTTTCGCATCGGGCGGCATAGCGATCACGCGCGTCGTTTTCCGGCTCAACGGCACGAGTGAAAGCGAGATTGGCGAGCGTGTATTCATGGGCGCAATACACCTTCGTTTCGTCGTTGAGTCGCGCCAGGCGTCCAAGCGCGCGCGAGAGATCGGACGGCGAGCCTTCAAATATGCGCCCGCAACCCGCCGAAAAAAGGGTATCGCCGCAAAACAGCATGCCATGACCGAGAAAGGCGATGTGGTCACGGGTATGGGCAGGAACGCCGATGACCTGCAACTCGAGTCCCAATGTTTCAACGGCTATTTTGTCGCCGTTCTCCACCGGATGATCGACACCGGCGATATTTTCGTCACGCGGACCGTATACCGGAACACCCGGATAATGAGCGACAATCTCCCGGACGCCGCCGATGTGGTCGTCGTGATGATGGGTCAGCAGGATGGCATCGAGTTCGAGCCCTTGCAGAGCCACGAGTGCAGGCGCGGCCTCGCCCGGATCGACCAGCACCGCATGGCGGCCATTGTCGATGAACCAGATGTAACTGTCGTGACCGAAAGGCAACGGGGTAACTTTGAAAGCAGACATGATTGCGCAGGAAAACCGGATGAAATTGGACGAAAACCCAAAGAATCTCTGCAAAACCCCTTCCGTCATTCTGCGCACAGCGAAGCGAAGTCGCAGAATCCAGACGCCGAGTGGATCCTGCGGTATCAAGCAGGATGACAAGCAGTGGATGCAAAGTAATGCAGAGGTTCCCTAAACGATGCTACATACCCGCTATCATAGAGGAATCACCTTTATCTTGTTGCTGCCGTGAATGTTTCTCCTCCCGTCATGCCGCCATGGTCGCAGACACCGCTCGGCGGATATCTGATTGCCTGGGAACAAGCGCAACTCGATACCATGCTTGCCGACATCTTCGGCTACAACGCGCTTCAGGTCGGTTTTGCAGAAACAAATCTGCTGCGGGCCAGCCGCATGCTGCTGCATGTCTGTGCCGCCCGCGCGCCACAAAACGCCACAAGCGCGTCGAAGCGCCTCACGGTAATCAGCGATGAAGCGGCGCTGCCGTTTGCCGACGCCAGCCTTGATTTGGTAGTACTTGCGCACGAACTCGAATTTTCCGCCATTCCGCATCAACTCCTGCGCGAAGCCGGGCGCGTACTGGTGCCTGAAGGCAGCGTGGTAATCTGCGGCTTCAATCCGTACAGCCTGTGGGGTTTACGCCGCCGCCCGCGTGATCAGTGGCCGTGGAAAGGGCGCTACTTCTCCGCAGCCAAAGTGCGCGACTGGCTGACCGTGCTCGGTTTTGAAGTACAGCCCGGTCGATTTGGCTGCTACGCGCCTGCGGTAAGCTCCCCCGAGTGGCTGAACCGTTGGAAATGGCTCGACCGTGTTGGGCGACGCTGCTGGCCCATGTGCGGAGCGGCATGGATCCTGCACGGTATCAAGCGCGTGCACGGCACGCGCCTCATCCAGCCGAACTGGCGCAAGAAACGCTCACGCACCGAGAGTCTTCCCGCAGTGGCTCGCAAACTGGGAGACACCGGCGGTTTGCCGGATCAGCAGTAAAACCGGAGAAATATGAAAGTTATAGACATTTACACCGATGGCGCATGCAGCGGCAATCCCGGTCCCGGCGGATGGGGCGCGATTCTGAAAAGCGGCCCGCACGAAAAGGAAATCTGGGGCAGCGAGCCGCAGACAACCAACAATCGCATGGAAATCCTTGCCGTCATCCGCGCCCTCGAACAGCTCAAGCGCAAAGGGATGACAGTGAAAGTGCACACCGACAGCCAATACGTGCAAAAAGGCATCTCCGAATGGATACACGGCTGGAAAGCGCGCGGATGGATGACATCAGGCAAAACACCTGTGAAAAACGCAGACCTCTGGCGAATGCTCGACGAAACCGCCGCGCACCACACCGTCGAGTGGTGCTGGGTCAGGGGGCACGCCGGACATCCGGGCAATGAACGCGCCGACGCCCTGGCCCGTCATGCCATTGAAACGGCGCGCCTTGCGCCCCACGAATCAGGACTGCAACGATGAGACAAATCGTCCTCGACACCGAAACTACCGGACTGGACTGGAAAAACGGCGACCGCGTCATCGAAATCGGCTGTGTCGAGCTGCGCAACCGTGTGCAGACCGGCAAGCGCTACCACGTCTACATCAACCCCGAGCGCACCGTTTCCGCCGAAGCACAGGCGGTACACGGCCTAGACAACGAATTCCTGGCAGATAAGCGCATATTCGCCGCAATTTCGCAGGAGTTCGAAGATTTTGTGCGCGACGCACAATTGATTATCCACAACGCCCCATTCGATGTCGGATTCCTCGTCAATGAACTGAAACTGGCCGGACTGCCTGTCATCAAGGAATTGAGCAGCGATAACGTCATCGACACCCTGGCCCTGGCGCGCGAACAAAATCCCGGCAAAAAAGCCTCGCTCGATGCCCTGTGCGAACGCTTCGGAATCAGCAACGCCCACCGTACCCTGCACGGCGCCCTGCTCGATGCCCAACTGCTTGCCGAAGTCTATCTGGCAATGACGCGCGGACAGGAAAGCCTGATGATGGCGCTGGAAGAGGAACCCCAATCCGATATCGGCACAACCCTCACCCCAGACCCGGAACGCCTCCCACTAAAAGTCCTGCGCGCCACAAACGAAGAACTGGCCGCGCATGATGCAGTACTGGCAGATATCGGGGAGAAATGTTTGTGGTTGGCAAAACCCGGCTGACCTGCTCGGTAATCATGCGGAAGAGGTAGAAGTCCGCGTAGGTTGGGGTGACGAAAGAACCCCAACAGCATGAAGTTCCGGGCAGCAGAAGCGTAGAACAATTCCAAACGTCGGGATTCGCAAGCTCATCCCGACCTACGCGGGCTCATTTCATTCCCACGCAGGCTACATCATGAACCAAAACTAAATCCAAAGAAATTCCTCGGATCAAACGTAACGCACCTTTCAAATTCACCATCGACATATCTTATTTTTAATCCAGAAAGCGGTAAATCATTGCAAACAGCCGAAACAACATGTACCGACTGTTCCGTTTTAAATACAAGAGAATATATCGACATTACAGAGAATCGGTCATCCTCATCTATATCGATCCATTGCTCAATTTTTTCCACAGTTCTGAACACGATCCTTGATTCATTACCAACGTAAACTTCAATTTTGACCCGATCAAATAAGAAATACAGGCGCTCGAACAAGGGATGAAACACTAGAAACTCTTCCGACTCGACATATCCACTCACAAGAATGTCGAGAATGGGTTCAACTACCAAAAGATTCAAAAAATCAGATTTTTCCATGCCCCTTCCATGCCCCCTATGGGTACAAAATATGACGCCCGTATCTATGCCTTTTCCTGACTCAGGCAATGTAACAACCTCTTCACCAGCACCGGGAAGTTTTTTACCAACATAGGTTAAGCCTTCCCCTCTAACGGTGACGCTTCGCGTCAGAGGGTACGGATGTTGAACTGCGGCCTTCGGCCTTGTCCAACCTATAGAGTTCGGGCTACGCTTGCTAAAATGGCATTTCATCCAATTTTTTGTCCAATTTATCCTCAAATAGTGCGGCTATACTTTCGAACACCTTTGTCCATTCTTCTATGTACTCACTCCTATCCACTTCAACCGAAAAATCCTCCATTTCGCTATTAGGAAACCCAACATCCTCCCCTTTTTTAAACGCTATATGAACTATATCATTTTTAACTCTATAATCCATACAAAAATCTGATCCTTGCTCAAAAAACCAAATACTCTCCCCCGCATCCACAGTCGACCTTTTTGCCAACACAACAGACTCAACAATTTCTTCAAAACAAACTGAAAAATCATAAAAAATGTCCAGTACAATCCTTTTACTACTAGAAAAATATAGAATAATTTCACCATCAATAAATCTACTCAGACTCTCAAGGCAATATTGAAAAACGGGCATCTCTTCATCGAGAAATTCATCAACATCCCCCGGTGGTTCCTTGTTGATTATATTTAAAAAAATTTCCATTCTAATCTCCTGGCATGTAGGGATAGACCGTTTCAGGGCCAGATTATTTTATAACGACTGAGCGGCAGGCGCAAAGATCTACGGAACGGACCTTGAAGTCCAAGGGCGTTTCGCGCAACGCCATAAACCAAATGCATTATTACTATTGCAATAAACTCCGTTTGGTGTAAAATGATAATCGACTATATTCAATCCGGATAAACCATGTACTACAAAATCGAAGCTCTCCAATGTTCCTGCGACGTGCGCAAATATAACTCTGACGACGAGGTGGTGCAGCCCGAGTAGGCTGGGACGACGAAGGAACCTTAAGAAAACTCTGGACAACCCACAGCCGTTCGAGCTGAGCCTGTCAAAGCCCTCGTAAATGCGCCACTCGCCCTTCGACAAAGCCTGTCCTGAGCTTGCCGAAGGGGAGTTTGCTGCTTTAAGGTCGCAATTTGCGACCTTAAAGACTGGCCGCGGCCAGCATCGCAAGTACCTGCCCTATGCCTTTACGGAGCACGGGGCGATCATGGCGGCAATGGTTTTGAATAGCCCACGAGCCACTGAAGTGTCCGTCTATGTGGTGCGCGCCTTTGTGCAGTTGCGCGAGGTGCTGGCCTCTCACCGCGATCTGGCGCAAAAGCTCGAAGCGTTGGAACAAAAGGCCGAGGCGCTGGCAATGCGTCACGATGATTTTGCGCGCAATACCCGTATGCAGTTGAAACAGGTCTTCGAGGTAATCCAGGAATTGATGGAGCCGCCCGAGCCCGCGAAGAAACGGCCTATCGGGTTCGTTACCCCAGAAGAAAAGAAACCGGATAAAACGAAGGCGGCCAAAAATATGCTTGCGTAGGTTGGGGTGACGAAGGAACCCCAACAGCAGCAATAAGTTAGAACCGGCCTTCAGGCCGGTTTCTCAAAACGCTGTTGGAAGGGCTGGCTATCAGCCTGCATTATGGCTTGGTGAGCACAGCTTTGCTTTTCCGGCCTTGATGGCTGCTCTTAACGAATAAACATTTCGGTACTCGTACTCGCACATGACACGATCCCAGACTTTGGGAACTTCCTCACCGCGCTCCGAGCATTCTTCATATAACGCGTATTTATACGGGAAATTCAGATTCACCGATTCGGGATTTTCAAATCCGAGCAGGCGGAAGTATTCAGTGCTCGGCCCGGCAATGCCTTTCAAATCCTTGAATGACCAGAGGGTCATGAGCAGGCAGAGCGCCCCCCCTCCAAATAAAGACATTTGCATGGTTTCCCAAAGAGACCCCTTGCCGCCGATAAGCCAAAATATTACGAACATGATATTCATGCCCAGAAAACAGAACAACCCCAGCTTTGCGTTTGCCCTCATCTCCGCCCGCGTCCCCCAAGGGTGATTGATCCAGACCATTCCCCGCGCTTCATCCATCGCTGCGTGCACGTACAGCACGCCGTCCCGGCGCGACACGACAGCCTTGACGTTTCCGCCTTCCGGCAGGTGCTCGGCCCCGCCGAATTGTCCGCAGGCGGGCTGGTCGTCGATCAGGCACATGAAGTTCTGTGTGTCCGCGCCGTCGTACATCGCCAGCATCGCCGAATTGGCAACCTGACCAAACATGTCGCCCACAGCAGCGCCCACACCCGTAACCACAGCAGTGCCCTTGTAATGCTTGTTGATCTTCGCCAGCAGGTTCTCGCTGCCCAATTCCCAATGCAGATGGGTCAGCTTGCCTTTGATCGGGAAGGGCTGGCCGTCGGGGTCTTGATTCATCATTTTTCCTTACCTCCCAATGCCGACGGCCTGGGCTGCCTTGTACAATTCTTCGAGTTCCTCGCTCGTCTCGGTGTAATACTCATTGACCTTCCAGTTGCCCAGCCAGCTTGAGTGCATCTTTTCTTTGCGGAAGGTGCACTTTTCGCACCAGTTTTGCAGGTCGTCGTCCTTGAAGTACAGGTAGTCCGTGTAGGTTGGGGTGACGAAGAAACCCCAATATCATAAAGTTCCAGCAAGCGTTGAGTGCCTGTAGTGTAGGACAATTCATGTTCATCGAAAACGTCGGGATTCGCAAGCTCATCCCGACCTACGCGGGCTGGGGGTAACCACTTTGTAGGTTGGCGATGAGCCGCGGGCGAATCCCAACACACATGTACGGCCTCCTTTTTTCTTGCCCGGATCGGTACGGTGCGTCAAAGCCTTGGTGATGAACAGGAATCTGTCATTCGCCTGATAAATGCTGTTATCATCAGACGTCGTGTAGAATCAGCCGTACAGTTGATGGATACACATATCGCTTGGAGTACCGCATGAATACGGACTTGCTGCCGCTGGAGGCCATCACGCAGCGGATCATCTTTTTGCGAGAACAGAAGGTGTTACTGGATGCGGACTTGGCCACGCTCTACGGCGTGACGACCAAACGGCTCAATGAGCAGGTCAAACGCAACGCACAACGTTTCCCAACGGACTTCATGTTCCGGCTTTCGGCTGAAGAAACTACCGAATTGAACCGGTCGCAATTTGCGACCGGTTCCCAGAAACACCGCGATCCGCGCTTTCCGCCTTTCGCCTTCACCGAGCACGGGGCGATCATGGCGGCAACTGTGTTGAATTCCACTCGCGCCGTCGAGGTGTCGATCTATGTGGTGCGCGCCTTTGTGCAGTTGCGAGAGTTGCTGGCCTCTCACCGCGATCTGGCGCAAAAGCTCGAAGAGTTGGAACAAAAGGCCGAGGTGCTGACAATGCGTCACGATGATTTTGCGCGTAATACCCGCATGCAGTTGAGGCAGGTCTTCGAGGTAATCCAGGAATTGATGGAGCCGCCCGAGCCCGCGAAGAAACGGCCTATCGGGTTCGTTACCCAAGAAGAGAAGAAACCGGATAAAACGAAGGCGGCCAAAAATATGCTTGCGTAGGTTGGGATGACGAAGGAATCCCAACATCATGAAGTTCCGGGCAGCAGAAGCGTAGGACAATCCCAACACACTGTCATTCGCCCGATCAATGCCATTATCATCAAATATCATGTAGAATCAGCCGTACAGCCGATGGATGCACATATCGCTTGGAGTACCGCATGAATACGGACTTGCTACCGCTGGAGGCCATCACGCAGCGGATCATCTTTTTGCGCGAACAGAAGGTGTTACTGGATGCGGACTTGGCCACGCTCTACGGCGTGACGACCAAACGGCTCAATGAGCAGGTCAAACGCAACCAGGAACGCTTCCCGTCCGATTTCATGTTTCAGCTCACCGAAGGGGAGTTCGCTGCTTTGAGGTCGCATTTTGCGACCTCAAACGATGCCCCCGCCAAACGTGGGGGACGACGCTACCTGCCTTTTGTTTTTACCGAGCATGGGGCCATCATGGCGGCGATGGTTTTGAATAGCCCACGAGCCACTGAAGTGTCCGTCTATGTGGTGCGCGCCTTCGTGCAGTTGCGAGAGTTGCTGGCCTCTCACCGCGATCTGGCGCAAAAGCTCGAAGAGTTGGAACAAAAGACCCGGGCGCTGACAAAGCGTCACGATGATTTTGCGCGTAATACCCGCATGCAGTTGAGGCAGGTCTTCGAGGTAATCCAGGAATTGATGGAGCCGCCCGAACCCACGAAGAAGCGACCTATCGGGTTCGTTACCCCAGAAGAGAAGAAACCGGATCAAACGAAGGCGGCCAAAAATATGCTTGCGTAGGTTGGGATGACGAAGGAATCCCAACATCATGAAGTTCCAGGCGGTAGAAGTGTAGGCAATCCCAAACGTCGGGATTCGCAAGCTCATCCCGACCTACGCGGGCTCCGTCTATCTCCTTCCACACCTCCTCAGACGCAATTTGAAATCGAACAGACTAATTTGTTCCCTAAGGAAACTCTGCATTACCTCTGTTTTAACCACCTGTCATCCTGTGCGAAGTCGCAGGATCCATGCTGCGTCTGGATTCTGCGACTTCGCTTCGCTGCGCGCAGAATGACGGGAGGGTTTTGCAGGATTCCCTAAAAATTTGTGTTAATTTGGACGCTTCAATCATTTAGTAATAGAATAAAGCAGGCGTTAATGGCCTTTCAATTTTACCGGGGGATTCTGGCAATGCTATCAGAGTTTGTGGACTATGCTGTTGCATTAGGGAAAAGTATCTGTTCTGGTGTCTATTCTGTCGCCGAAGATTTAGCGCTTGGAGCCCAACGCTCAGGCGAAGGCTTGGGGGCTGGACAAGACGGGAGAGTGGCGGAAATTGGATATGAAAACAGAGTGATTGCGAACTTGACTGTTGATGCGATCAAATACGGAACTTCCGACGAAAGAAGCCCTTTATTTCGAGCGATAGTTCTTATTTTGGAAGAATATTATTCTTATTTCCCCGAGGAAGTTTTATTGTATTTAACAAAAAAGGCTAATTTATTTATTGGCTATACGGCTGGGCGAATGGTTATTGGAAAAATGTTAGCAAAAGCAATTGCCATTCGTGTCGCTGCGGCTGTTGCGGCGAGTGCTACATACAAAGCATTGGCTAACCGACTTGGTGTCTCAGCAGCGGCTTCTGCAACGGGTATAGGAGTCGTAATAACATTATTAATGGGGCAAGGCATTTTGCAGAGATCATCTCATGCCGCCAAGCGCTTACAGTCTAAAAGTCCAAAGCTGTTTTCTGTTTTAGAAAAAAACGGAGATTTGCAGTTTTTATATTTCATCCTAGAGAAGCCTTTGGAGCCTTATTTTGAAGCAGTAGCATTTGCCGAACATGATCCACACCAATTTCAGTGGATAGTAAATACGAGGTATAGGGACAAAGTAAAATGAAAAATGTAATATTTAATATAACAAAATTTATACTTTTCATTCTTGTTGAGATTTTTGAATTAGTATATGGCCTCGCTGGAATCTTGGGCCTTATTTTCCTTATTCAATATCTCGGCGGGGGTGTTTTTGGAATATTTCTAATTTGTTTGTATATAGCTTCTTTTGTTGTGATTGGTTTCTTAGCCTCCAAGATGGTCAAATCATTCAAGAAACGGAGAAATCAATCGACGAAACAATCGAATAATCGATCTAGGATAGACCATGATTAATTTTTATTTGAACAATCCTGGCTCGATCACTATCGGGTTCGTTACCCCAGAAGAGAAGAAACCGGATAAAACGAAGGCGGCCAAAAATATGCTTGCGTAGGTTGGGATGACGAAGGAATCCCAACACCATGAAGTTCCGGGCAACAAAAGCGTAGGACAATCCCAAACGTCGGGATTCGCAAGCTCATCCCGACCTACGCGGATTCCTCAAAATCCGCTACGCTTTTCCTGCCCTGCCAGAAACTCCGCCAGATGCTTTCCCGTGTGCGATTCCGCCACGCTCATGATTTTTTCCGGCGGGCCTTCTGCGACGATGTGGCCGCCGCGTTCTCCGCCTTCGGGGCCGAGGTCGATGAGCCAGTCGGCTTCGGCGATGACGTCGAGGTCGTGCTCGATGACCAGCACGGTGTGCCCGGCTTCGGTCAGGCGGTGGAGGACGCGGATGAGTTTTTCGACATCGGCCATGTGCAGCCCTACCGTGGGCTCGTCGAGTACGTAGAGTGTGTGCCGGTTGGGTGGTAGCGGCATGCCTTTGTCGGCGACCTCGCCCGGGGTCGGGCGAACCTTGGCGAGTTCCGTCACCAGCTTGATGCGCTGCGCCTCTCCGCCGGAAAGGGTCGGGCTGGGCTGGCCCAGGGTGAGATAGCCGAGGCCGACTTCTTGCAGGAGCCGCAGAGGATGGGCAACCGAAGGGTGAGCGGCGAAAAATTCCGCCGCTTCGTCGACGTCCATCGCAAGGACTTCTGCCGCCGATTTGCCGCGCCAGCGCACAAGCAGGGTTTCCGGGTTGAAACGCGCGCCGTTGCAGGCTTCGCACAGGGTTTTGACATTGGGCAGGAAATTCATTTCCACCGTGGTCTGTCCCGCGCCGTCGCAGATGGGGCAACGGCCCGCGCCGGTGTTAAAGGAGAAGCGCGACGCGTTCCAGCCGTGGGCGCGCGCTTCCACTGTTCCGGCAAAGAGTTTGCGGACGGTGTCCCAGAAACCGACGTAGGTGGCCGGGCAGGAACGCGGAGTTTTGCCGATGGGAGTCTGGTCGACCTCCAGGACGCGCCCCGCTTGCTGCCAGCCCGAAATTTCCCGGCAACCCGTTAAACCGCCAACGTGGGAGGTTTTCGGATCGGCGAGGTGCGCTCGCAGACTGGCATGGAGCACGTCGCGGGCCAGTGTCGATTTGCCGGAACCGGAAACGCCGCTCACTACGGTGAGGCGAGCAAGCGGTATTCGGGCGGTAATTTCCTTGAGGTTGTGCAGATCGGCCCCGATCACCCACAACGCGGGATGGTTTTCGTCGACCGGGCGGCGCGGACGCAGCGGGTGCGCCATCGGGGTACGCAACCGCTGGCCGGTAATGGATGCGGGCGTATCGATGATTTCGTCGAGCGTGCCCGTCGCTACGATTTCGCCGCCTCGCGCACCCGCGCCGGGGCCGAGGTCGATCAGATAATCGGCGCGGCGGATGGATTCCGCGTCGTGTTCGACCACCACGAGGGTGTTGCCCCGGTCGCGCAGGGTTTCGAGCGTGTCGAGCAGCAGACGATTGTCGCGCGGATGCAGGCCGATCGTGGGTTCGTCGAGCACGTAGCACACGCCGCGCAGGTTGGAGCCGAGTTGCGCGGCAAGCCGGATGCGTTGCGCCTCGCCGCCGGAGAGGGTGGGCGCGGAGCGGTCGAGGGAAAGGTAACCGAGGCCGACATGCCGGAGAAATTCGAGCCGGCTTTTGATTTCGTTCAACAGGTCGCGGGCAATGTCCGCTTCGCGCTCGCCGGGTTCCAGTGTTTCAAAGAATGCCGCTGCGCATTCGACCGTCATGCCTGTGAGCTCGTGCAAGGCTTTTTCACGGAAGCGCACCGCGCGAGCCACGGGGTTGAGCCGTGTTCCCGCACAGGCCGGGCAGGCTTCGTCGTGGGAAATCAGCCCTTCGACGTTGCCGAGATCGAGCTGGTCGGGGTCTTCGATGCGCGCCGCCGTCTTCAGCCCAGTTCCGAAGCATTTCGGGCACCAGCCATGACGGGCGTTCCAGGAAAACAGTTTGGGTTCGGGTTCCGGAAAGCTCGTACCGCAGGAAGGACAGGCGCGCAGGGTGGAGAACACGGTCGGCACGGCTCCCGCTTCACCCAGCTTCAGCACTTTCAGTACGCCTTTTCCGTGTTCGAGGGCATCGCGCACGAAATCGCGCAGCAACGGCTCATTTTCGGGACGCGCAACCACCATACCGAGAGGAAGCTCGATGTCGTGTTCCCTGTAGCGGTCGAGACGCGGCCACCTGGCCGTGGGCAGATAGATGCCGTCGACCCGGAGCTGTTCGATTCTCTTGCTCCTGGCCCATTTGGCAAGGTCGTTGTACAGCCCCTTGCGCCCGGTCACCAGGGGTGCGAGCACTTCGATGGACGTACCGCGAAAATCCCGCATGAGTTGAGCAACGATGGCCTCGAAGCTCTGCGGTTTGACCGCCGTCCGGCAATCCGGGCAATACTGAATGCCGAGTTTGGCGTAGAGCAGTCGCAGGAAGGGGGCGATTTCGGTGAGCGTGGCGACGGTGCTCTTGTAACCGCCCTGGCTGGTGCGTTGTTCGATGGCGACGGCGGGAGGAATGCCGGTGAGGCTGTCGATATCGGGGCGGCGCGCAGGCTGCACGAACTGCCGCGCGTAGGCGTTGAGGGATTCGAGATAGCGGCGTTGCCCCTCGCCGAAGACGATATCGAACGCCAGCGTGGATTTGCCTGAGCCGGACAGTCCCGTAACCACGGTGAGGCGTTGGCGCGGAATGCTTGCGCTGATGTTTTTGAGGTTGTGCTCGCGGGCGTGAAAAATGTCGATGGTTTGTGAAGCCGGGACACGCCAGGGAGCCGGAGGCTCGGCGACACGCCGGGCGGCGTGGCGGTTGCGTTCGATTGCGGCGGTGTGTTCGCGCAGGGCCGCGCCCGTATGGGAAGAGGGATGGCGGGCAAGCGCCTGCGGCGTGTCGGCGGCCACGAGCTGTCCGCCGTCTTCGCCGCCCTCGGGGCCGAGGTCGATGATCCAGTCGGCGGCGGCGATGAAATCGAGATTATGCTCGATGACAATCAATGAATGCCCTTCTGCCAGAAGTTTGTCGAAGGCTTTGAGCAATACCGCGACATCCTCGAAGTGCAAACCGGTGGTCGGTTCGTCAAACAGAAAAAGCAGGCCGGGCGCGCTGTGCCCGTCACGCTTTTCCACAAACTTATCCACAGCCTTTTTCGTTGACTTATCTACAGATTTGCGTTTCTGCGCCGCGCCCGCCAGATGCCCGGCCAGCTTGAGGCGCTGCGCTTCGCCGCCGGAGAGGGTCGGCACGGGTTGCCCAAGACGCAGATAATCGAGCCCGACATCAGACAGCGGCGCAAGTGCCGTCAGCACATCGGGTTCTTCGGCAAAGAATTGCAGGGCCTCAGATACGGTCATTTCCAGCACGTCGGCAACCGATTTTCCGCGCCAGTGCAGTTCGAGCACTTCCGGCCGGTAGCGTTTTCCTTCGCAGTCCGGGCAGCGCAGCCAGACATCCGAGAGAAACTGCATTTCGACATGCTCGAAACCCGAACCCGAACAGGCCGGACAGCGGCCATGCCCGGCGTTGAAGCTGAACGTGCCCGGCCCATAGCCGCGCTGCCTGGCTTCCGGCAGGGCAGCAAACAACCGGCGGATGCTGTCCCAGGCTCCAGCGTAGCTTACGGGATTGGAGCGCGAGCTTTTGCCGATGGGAGATTGATCGACCATGACCACGCCGGACAGGAATTCCAGCCCGTCGATTCTCTCGAATGTCCCGCCCGGTGCGTCGACAGCCTGACCGAAATGCCGCGCCAGAGCCGGATGGAGAACGCCGCCGATCAGCGTGGATTTGCCCGAACCGGACACGCCCGTGAGACACACGAGCCGTTGTAGCGGGAACGCTGCCGTGAGGGCGCGCAGGTTGTGTTCGCGCGCGCCGGTGAGGGTCAGGTGGTACGTATTGTTATCCACAGGACGCGCGCGGCGGACTCCTGCAATGTTTTTTTCCCCCGAAAGCCACGGCCCGGTGATGGAGCGGCGATTGGCGGCGATTTCCGATGGCGTGCCGCGCGTGACGAGTTCGCCTCCGCGTTCGCCCGCGCCGGGGCCGATTTCGAGCAGTTCATCGGCGGCAAGCATCACCTGGGGATCGTGTTCGACGACGAGCAGGGTATTCCCGGCATCGCGCAGCCGTGTCATCGTTTTGACGATGCGGCCAATATCGCGCGGATGCAGGCCGATCGAGGGTTCATCGAGCACGAACAGCGTGTTGACGAGCGAAGCGCCCAATGCGCCGGTGAGATTGATCCGTTGCGTTTCGCCGCCGGAAAGGGTGCGCGACTGGCGATCCAGGGTCAGATAGCCGAGGCCGACATCGGCCAGATAATCGAGCCGGCTGCGAATCTCGTCGAGCACCAGAGAAGCCGCCTCGCCGGAGAGCGCAGGCAACGCCAATCCGGCAAACCGGTCACGCAGTTTCGTGACCGGCAGCGCCATCAGTTCGTGAATCGCCAGCCCCCGTTCCTCCGCTCCGCCAAGCGGCAGCCGCCACAGCAGGGCGTCGGGCTTGAGCCGCGCGCCGGAGCAGGCAGGGCATTCGGTGTAACTGCGGTAGCGCGACAGCAGCACGCGAATGTGCATCTTGTAGGACTTGCTTTCCAGCCAGTCGAAGAAATGCCGCACCCCATACCAGTAGCGCGGCCAGGAAGAAGCCCAGCTTTTCCATTTTTCGTCGCCTTCGAGCACCCAGCGGCGATGTTCGGGCGGCATGTCGCGGAAAGGAATGTGGAGATCCACGCCATGATCCGGGGCCATGCGCATGAGATCGTCCTGGCACTCCCGGAAACTTTGCGTCTGCCAGGGGCGAACCGCGCCTTCGGCCAGGGTTTTCGATTCATCCGGTATGACGAGGCCGAAGTCCACCCCGATCACCCGGCCGAATCCTCGGCAGGTTTCGCACGCGCCGATAGGCGAATTGAACGAAAAAAGACCCGGCGTCGGATCGCTGTAGCCGATGCCGCACCGGGCGCAATGCAGTCCGGTGGAATACGCCCTCGTTTGACTGTCGTCTCCCTCTCCGATGAAAACCGTCAGACTGCCTTGCCCGCGTTGCAGGGCGGCTTCCAGCGCTTCGGCAACGCGCCCCGGATCGGCGCTGCCCCATCGGAAGCGATCCTGCGTCACTTGCAGAATATCCCCCACCGTGCCCGTCTGGCGCGCGTGAACACGGGTGTAACCCTGGGCAGCAAGCAGCGCTGTTACTTCCTCGGTCGTGAAGTTTCCGGGGACGGACAGGGGAAAGCAGATCACGATCCGTGAGTCGGCGGCAATGTGCCCGGCAAGATCGGCGGCGATGCTCGCCGGAGTATCGCATTGCACCGGCTCGCCGCAACTCCGGCAATGCAACTGCGCGGCGCGGGCGTAGAGCAGCTTGAAGTAGTCGGCCAGTTCGGTCATGGTTCCCACGGTGGATCGTGAGGTGCGCACCTGCCCGGCCTGATCGATGGCGATAGCGGGCGGCACGCCTTCGATCCGCTCGACGCGGGGTTTGTCCATGCGTTCCAGAAATTGCCGCGCGTAGGGGGAGAAAGTTTCGACGTACCGGCGTTGTCCCTCGGCGTAAAGAGTATCGAACACCAGTGAGGATTTTCCGGAGCCGGAAACGCCGGTGACGACCAGAAGACGATTCAGGGGCAAGTCCAGCGACAGGTTGCGCAGGTTGTTCTGGCGCGCGCCGTGGATACGGATAGAGTCAGCGCGGGATTCGTCGTCGGACATGGCGGGCGGAAATGAAACGGGAGCCTTTTGGCTCCCGGAGACACGCGGGTCTGTCCAGCTTACCGCAGACTTACTTCACGCGGTTGCGATATTCGTCGGTACGGGTATCGATTTCGATCTTGTCGCCGATCTCGACGAAGGCGGGAACCTGCAATTCGAACCCGGTGCTGATCCGCGCCGGTTTCATGACCTTGCCGGAAGTGTCGCCCTTGACTGCCGGTTCGGTATAAGTCACTTCGCGCACGACGCTGTTCGGCAGTTCGACCGAGATAGCCTTGCCGTTGTAGAACACCACTTCGCAAACCAACCCGTCTTCGAGGTACTTGAGGGCATCTGTCATGTTTTCCGCTTCAACCTCGTACTGGTTGTATTCGGCATCCATGAACACGTACATCGGGTCGGCGAAATAGGAATAGCTCACTTCCTTGCGGTCGAGGATAACGATCTCGAACTTGTCGTCGGCCTTGTATACCGATTCCGCAGGCGTACCGGTAAGCAGATTCTTGAGCTTCATCTTGACGACGGCAGCGTTGCGCCCGGATTTGTTGTATTCGGTTTTCTGCACGATCAACGGATCGTTGCCAACCATGATGACGTTGCCGGAGCGGAGTTCCTGTGCGGTTTTCATACTGTAAGACCCTTGACTGGGCGGATAACCCTGACCATCAAAAACTTAAAGAGGCGGGATTTTATCCAATTTTTTCAAGGATGTGTCGACAAATTTCCAGAGCGTCGCCACGAGGCTTGGCCGCGCGGCCAGAGTATCGCACCAATTTTGCGCGTGTTTTTCCAGTTCTGGCAAGGCGTGCGCAAGGGCAATCCAGGTTTTCACCGTATCCCCGCGTCCGTTCCAGGCCTGCCAGAACGACATTACCGCCTCAGCGGCATCCGGGCTCAAGTCGGTGCAATACCGTGCAAGAAAGGCTTCAAGCTTGACAAAATGCGCATCGTTTTCCTGTTGGTAGATATTCCAGACGAATGGTCGCGCCGCCCATTGCGCCCGCACAAAGGAATCTTCGCCCCGCACCAGGTTGAGGTCACAACGCCACAGCAATTCGTCGAAACCATCCTGGCCCGTAAACGGCAGCGCAACGACACGCAGTGCGCCGCGTCGCATCTCTTTTCCAACCGGCAAGTTTGCATTGAGCGCTGTTTCCACCCCGACCAGCGAGCGTCCTTCGGGGATCAGCAGCAAAACAGGACGCTCGCCTTTTTCCCAATAACGCAGCAGCTCGCAAAGTCCGAAAGGTTCATAGCCGAAGAGCGATATCACCAAAGCATCTTCGTGAAGCGGTTCCTGCGTGAACGTGCGCAACCAATCGGCGCGGCTCAGTGTTCTCAGTACCCGGTCCCGCCGTTCCAGAAGCCCTTTCTCCAGAATCAGCCCCCCCGTGCCTTCCATGAGTCCCGGAAAGAAGAAAGTCTTTGTGAGAGGCGGATGAGGTGAAGACCGTCGATGGCAGCCACGTACCCAATCTTCCGCAGACAGATATTCGAGGTTGACCCATATCGGCGGTTTTTCCTTCTCTGCCATTGCCCGTTCGTGCACCTCCGGCAGATCGCACCCGAATGCTTCGATCACGACATCGGCAGGCGCTTCCATCGGAAAAGGATCCGTCCAGCGCCGCAACTCGACTCCGGAGGCTATCACTCCGTCACGAACAGCCTGGGGGCACAACCTGGAGAGGGTTTTCCAGTCATCGACCCAAAGCCGGACATCGAGACCGAACTCGGCGGCCAGCGCGCGCGCCAACCGCCAGCACACCCCAACATCTCCATAGTTGTCCACAACCCGACAAAAAATCTCCCACTTAGGCTGGGCATCAAAGGCAGGCACAAGATTCACCTGGGGATTCTCTGCAAAACCTCTTCCGTCATTCTGCGCGTAGCGAAGCGAAATCGCAGAATCCAGACATTGCATGGATCCTGCGGTATCAAGCAGGATGACAAGCGGTAGGTAATAGGGTAATACAGAGTTTCCCTGAGCAAGTCGGTGGATGGACAAGTGAACTTATGTAGATAAGGCATCCTTACGAACAAAAGCAGAAAAGACCTATATTTTATGCACATCGTCCAAGGATGGTTATAAACAGGTTTATAAAATGGTGGAAGCAGCAGAATAACTGTAGATAGACGACTTATCCACAAGAGGACGTTCTCAGTATACATATTCTTTTTTTATTTATTTAAAACATAAAAAAAGAACAAAACCAGGCGGGGATGGATTTTTAAAAATTTGCTGCCTCAGGTGAAGAGAACCGCTAGAATGCGGAGCTTTTTCCTGCCCTTGGCGGTTGGTTTATTTTTTCGCATATCATTCAGAGTGAGTTTGGGTTCGAGTAGATACGTCCTGGATCCCCGCCTTCGCGGGGATGACGTATTCTCAAATATTTTCCCGTCATTCCCGCGAAGGCGGGAATCCAGAAAAACCCGGTTAGTCGGTTCATACTGTGCCGGATTAAACAAAAACTGCTCTAAGCAATATGCACTACAAAGGAAGTCTTCATGTTTTTCAATAACCTTCAGCTCTACCGGCTCCCGGCAGGATGGGGAATGTCTCCTGAACTGCTGGAAGAACGCCTGAGCGCACGTTCGCTTCAGCCTTGCGGCAGCCAGGACATGGAATCGCGCGGTTGGGTTTCACCTCGTGACAATGATGTTTTGTTGCACATGGTCGGGCAGCAATGGCTGATTGCGCTTGGTATGGAATCGCGCTTGTTACCGGCCTCGGTGGTACGGCAGGAGGCGGAGGATCGTGCGGCAGTGCTTGCTGAAAGGCAGGGGTACAGGCTGGGACGCGGCCGGATGAGAGAGTTGCGCGAGCAGGTTACCCAGGAATTGCTGCCGCGCGCCTTCACCCGGCGTCACCGTACCCTGGCGTGGATCGATCCGGTCAATGGGTGGCTGGGAATCGATGCACCGAGCACGGCACGGGCCGAAGGGATCATCGAATGTATGGTGCAGACACTCGATGATTTTCCGGTGACATTGCTGCGCCCGGTTCGCTCGGCCGGATCAGCGATGGCCGATTGGCTGATTGGCGGAGCGCCAGCGGGTTTCACTGTCGATCAGGATTGCGAGTTGCGCTCGGTCAATGAAGAAAAGACGACGGTACGCTATACCCACCATCCGCTCGACGGCAGTGAAATCAAGAATCATCTTGCTGCCGGGAAAACACCTGTACGCCTGGCGCTGACATTCAATGATCGCGTGAGCTTCGTGTTGACCGACAAACTCGAACTCAAGCGGCTTGCTTTCCTCGATGTTGTGCGGGAAGAACTCGGCAGCGAGGACGACGATGAAGCGCTGTTCAACGCGGAATTTGCCTTGATGACCGGCGAGTTTGCACGTCTGCTGCCTGCCCTGCTCGATGCGCTGGGCGGGGAACAGGGTTGACGAAACGCAATTACCTCTCTTCCTCGGGCTTCCCGTCCCCGAACTGCATTGCGTGCAGTTTTGCGTAGTGCCCGTTCATGGCAAGCAGTTCGGTATGAGAGCCGCGTTCAATGATACGGCCACGATTCATCACCAGAATCAGATCGGCCCGTTCGATTGTTGACAACCGGTGGGCGATGACCAAAGTGGTGCGGCCGCAGGTCGCGTGTTCAAGCGCGTTCTGAATGTGCCGCTCGGATTCACTGTCGAGTGACGAAGTGGCTTCATCGAGGATCAAAATAGGCGCGTTCTTGAGCAATGCCCTGGCAATAGCCAGCCGCTGACGCTGGCCGCCGGAGAGCGTGGCGCCGTTTTCGCCGATCAAGGTGTCGAACCCCTGTGGCAATTTGTCGATGAATTCGCGCGCGTTGGCGGCTTCGGCAACACGTTCTATTTCTTCTCTTGAGGCCGAAGCAAGTTCTCCATAGGCGATATTTTCAGCCACAGTGCCGTTGAAAAGCGTCACCTGCTGGGAAACGAGGGCGATATGGCTGCGTAGATTGCGCAGGGTGTAATCGGTAATGTCGATATCGTCGATCAGTATCTTTCCCTGTTCGTGCGTATAGAAGCGTGGAATCAGACTGGCAAGCGTCGTTTTTCCGCTGCCGGACCGGCCGACCAGCGCCACCATCTGGCCCGGCTCGATTTCAAAGCTCAGGCCGTCGAGAACCTTTTGCTCATGACCGGAATAACGGAAGACGAGATCGCGCACGGCAATGCGTCCTTCCACCTGTTCACGTTCGATGGTTCCGGTATCGCGCTCGGGTGGTTCATCGAGTTGCCCGAAAATACTCTCGGCTCCCGCAACGCCCTTCTGGATGGTCGCATTGGTTCCGGACAACTGGCGAATCGGTTTGGGCAGCAATCCCGCCGCAGTGATATAGGCCACGAGTTCGCCCGCAGTCGAATCGCCCCGCATCCACAACACGAGGAATAGCACGCAGGCCATTGCTGCATGAATGATCAGTTGCAAGAGCGGTGTGTAAGTCTCCACCGTCTTTGTCATATTTAAATGTTTTTTCGTATTGTCTTTGCTGGCTTGCAGAAAGCGGGCAGATTCGTATTGTTCTCCTCCAAAACCGCGCACAACCTGATAGCCGTGGATGGTCTCGGAGGTAATATGGGTGACATCTCCCATCGATGTCCGTATCTTGCGGGCCTGCTTGCGAAACTTGCGGCTGGTTTTGCTGACCAGCAGGCCGATGAACGGCAGGATGACCACCATCACCAGAGTCAATTTCCAGTTCATCCACAACAGGTAGCCGAAGAGAAAAATAACCGTCAATCCTTCACGGATGACGACCTTGATTGCGTCGGTTACCGCCCCCGTAACCATTGTGACGTCATAAGTAATGCGTGCAATCAAATGGCCGGAGTTATGCTTATCGAACCAGGTGTTTGGCAACAGCAGCAGTTTGTTGAACAGCGCCAGCCGCAAATCATGCACGAGCCCGAATGAAACCCTGGATAGAAAATAGTTGCCGAAATAGGAACCTATTCCCTGCCAGAGGGCAATCCCCACGATCATCAACGGAACTGCATGCATCAGGTTGAGACCGTGCAGGATGGCCTTGTCCGGATCGGTCAATCCATCGACGAAGTATTTGAGCACTCCGGCCAGCATCGGTTGTCCGGAAGCAAAGACGATGAAACCGGCAATACTAATGAAAAATAGCCCCAGATAAGGCCGCACATGGCCGAGCAGACGAAAGTAGATTTTGAGGCTGGAAGCAGTAGACATTTAGAATTGTTCAGGCTTTTTAAATAAAGGCTGTTCTTGTAGGCGTTCAAGCAACCGGCGCATTGCGATTCCACGGTGACTGAGATCGTTTTTATGCGCGGAATCGAGTTCGGCGGCGCTCTTCTTCAATTCTGGCAACCAGAAAAGCGGATCGTAGCCAAATCCGCCTTCGCCGCGCGGGACATCGAGAATGAGGCCGTGCCATTGCCCGTCGGCAATCATGGGACAGGGATCATCGGCGTGGCGGACGAGGACGAGACAGCAGTAATACCAGGCATTTCGCTCGCTTTCAGGCACGCCTGACAATTGTTCGATCAAAAACAGGTTATTGCGTTCATCGGATTTGGGTTCTCCGGCGAAGCGCGCCGAAAGTACTCCAGGCGCGCCGCCCAGCGCCGCAACGCACAGGCCGGAATCATCCGCGATGGCGGGCAGGCCGGTAACAGCGGCGGCGTGACGGGCCTTGGCAAGCGCGTTTTCGATGAAAGTGAAATGCGGTTCTTCGGCCTCATCCACACCGAGCCGGGCCTGCGGGACGATTTCCAGCTCAAGCGGTGCAAGCAGCGTTTGCATCTCGAAAGCTTTTTTGGCGTTATTGCTCGCCAGCACCAGTCGCTGGCTCATGGCAGAGGCAAAGCGAGCGCGGCGCGCTGGCAAACGATGATCTGGTCGATGCCGCGCGTGGCCAGATCGAGCAGGGTATCGAGTTCGGAGCGCGAGAACGTTTGTCCTTCGGCGGTTCCCTGCACTTCGACGATATCGCCGGAAGCCGTCATCACCACATTCATATCGGTATCGCAGGCGGAATCTTCGGTGTAATCGAGATCGAGCATAGGGACGCCTTTGACGATGCCGACCGATACTGCCGCAATCAGTTCATGCTGCGGATGGACGGCAAGTTGTCCGTTGGCTGTCAGCCGGGTGAGCGCGTCGTGCACCGCCACACAGGCGCCGGAAATGGATGCGGTGCGGGTTCCGCCGTCGGCCTGAAGCACGTCGCAATCGACGATGATCTGACGCTCGCCGAGCGCGGCGAGATCGACGATTGCACGCAAGCTCCGCCCGATCAATCGCTGAATTTCCTGGGTGCGCCCGCTTTGTTTGCCCCTGGCGGCTTCGCGCGCGCTGCGTGTGTGAGTGGATCCGGGCAGCATACCGTATTCGGCGGTAAGCCAGCCCTGCCCGCGGCCCCTGAGAAATCCGGGTACGCTTTCTTCGACGCTGGCAGTAACGAGTACTTTGGTATCGCCGAATTCGGCCAGGACAGAACCTTCAGCGTGGCGGGTGTATCCGCGCGTAAAGCGGATGGGGCGGAGTTCATCCGGTGCGCGCGCATCGGTGCGCCGGAAAGGTTGTAACGTATTCATTTGCTGAATTTCTGGATCGCAGAATTGATTTCCTGGATAGCCTGCTCGATTTCATCGTCGGAGAGATCCATTTCCTTTGATGTGGGGCGAATTTTCTGGAACGAGTCTATCCGGGTCGTAAACCCGCTTGCGGCCATGGTTTGCGTCGATATCAAATTGGCAAGATCCACATTGTCATCTTCGCCTTCACGCCAGACCATGGCGATCAGGGACAAGTTATCGCAGCGATCCCCGGCGGCGGTTTCGGCTTCGGAAAGCAGGCTGGGCACCGAAATCATCGGATTTTCCCTGGACATGCCGCGTAACATGCCTTCGTTACCCAGCGGCCCCCAGACACCATCCGTGCAAAGCGCCAGGATATCCCCGGTTTGCAGCGGTGTGCGGCGCGAGAACTCGATTTGCGGCACATGGGTTCCGCCCAGGCAGGAATAGACGCGATTCCGGTTCGGATGAACAGCGGCGCTGCGCACATCGAGCAACCCCTGATCCACCATCAATTGCACCCTTGAGTGGTCATGTGTCTGAGTATGGATGCGGCCATTACGCAACAGGTACATACGCGAGTCGCCGGCATGTGCCCAGTTGGCGCATCCGTCCTGGACGATGCAGGCCACGACCGTGGTGCGTGGCGCTTCGCGCAAACCCTTTTCGATGGAGTAGTCGAGAATGGCGTGATGGGCCATCGTAATTTCACGCGACAGAAACATTCCCGGATCCGGCAGCGAGGGTTGTGCCTCGCGTTGAAAAACGTGTGTCAGGTACTGTACGGCAATATGCGCGGCGACCTCGCCATGCAAATGTCCGCCCATGCCGTCGGCCAGAACCATCAGCAGTGAATCGCGTGAATAACAATGCGCGATGCGATCCTGATTGGTTTTGCGCTTGCCAATACGGCTTTCCTGGAAAATAGTGAATTTCACGATAGTTTCCCTCCGCCTTGGCCTTTACCGATGGACGATCTGATTTTCGACAAAAAGCTGCCAATCCGGGTTTGTGGCGCAGATTCAGTACGCGGCGGTTTTTGACTTAATACTTTCTGCAAGGTGTAAACGCTTTGTGGCCGTTTCAGCGGATCGAGCATCAGGCACCAATCGATTAATTCAAGAAGTTCCGCAGAGTATTTTCCCGTAACGGTCTTTGCCAGCGAAACGAATGTATCTTTCTTCAACCGTTCATCCGAACGCGGCGGCGCGGCGCCGACGACACAGGCGTGCATACTCGCCCCCACACTATAAATATCGCTCCACGGCCCAAGCCGTTCACGGTCGGCATAATGCTCGGGCGAAGCGAAACCGGGCGTATACATCGGCTTGAGCATCGCCTGTTCCTGCACCAACGTCTGCCGTGCCGCGCCGAAATCGAGCAAAACCGGCGTACCGTCGGCGCGCAGGTAAATGTTTGAAGGCTTGATATCGAGATGCAGCAGCTTGTGAGCATGGACCTCGCGCAATCCGTTGAGCATTCGAATGAATACGTTACGGATGAACCGCTCGGACACATGAGAGCGATGGCGCTGGATGTACTCATGCAGAGTACGCCCCCGCTCGAATTGCATCACCATGTAAACGGTGTTGTTGGCACGGAAAAAATTCAGTACCCTGACCACGTTCGGGTGCATCAGCCGGGCGAGCGAACGGCCTTCCTCGAAAAAACATTTCATTCCGTAACGGAAGGCAGGAAGATTGTCATCCGGCACTTGCGGTTCGATCTCACCCGTTTTGCGCAAGGCAAGCGAATTGGGTAAATATTCCTTGATCGCCACCGGCGTGCCGTCGGTATCGTAAGCCAGGTAAACAATAGAAAAGCCGCCCAGCGAAAGCTGACGTTCGATCCGATATCGGTCGAGTTGAAAGCCGGAAGGGAGCGCACAGTTTACTTGGGACGGCATCTTGTGAACGTCGGGGCTGGACTTATGTAAAAATGGTTGGACAGAAGTTTAGCTGATTGCAGCCGATTCCCGGCATCTCTTTGAGGGTCTTTCCATGATTTACAGCATGACTGGCTTCGCAATGTCAAGTCAGGAGCAAGATGGCGTTAGCATTCATCTTGAACTTCGCAGTGTCAACTCACGTTATCTCGACGTGAGTTTTCGCATTACAGACGATCTCCGCGCCGCCGAACCGGTTTTGCGCGAGCGGATTTCCGCCCGGATCACGCGCGGCAAAGTCGAATGCAGGCTCACCCTGCAAACGCAAACCGGCGCGCGCCGCGCATTCACGCCAAACGCAGCCCTGCTGACCTGTCTGGCATCCGTTGAAAAAACCATGCTGGAAGAGTTCCCCGATGCACGTCCATTGACTGTATCCGAATTGCTGCACTGGCCGGGCATGCTTGCCGACGACAGCCCGGTGTTCGAGCAATTGCAGCCTGTCATCAACAAACTGACCGACGCCGTGCTGGACGAACTCCTGGCCGCGCGCCGACGCGAAGGCGAGAAACTGGCGGCGATGATCCGCGAGCGGATTGCCAGAATGCGCGAACTCACGGCTACCGTGGCCCCTCGGATACCGGCCATCGTCGAAGAATACCGCGCCCGGCTCACCCGCCGCCTACAGGAAGTGCTCGCCACGGCTGACGAAGAACGCATCGTCCAGGAAACCGTTCTTTATGCATCCCGTATCGACGTTGCCGAAGAACTCACCCGCCTCTCAGCACACCTCGATGAAGTCGAACGCATCCTCAACACCGGCGGCGCGGTAGGCAAACGGCTCGACTTCCTCATGCAGGAACTCAACCGCGAAGCCAACACCCTCGCCTCAAAATCCCCGGCGCACGACATCACCAACATCGC
>JAITMK010000159.1 GCA_031277415.1 Azoarcus sp. | reverse complement strand
ATGCTGTTGTAAAGGATGGCGGGTTGGATGTAGGTTGGGTTGAGCTTCGCGAAACCCAACGCTTTTGTGGTCGGTTGGATGTTGGGATTCGCTTCGCTCATCCCAACCTACGCGGCTGTGCGGCGCGGAGTGTGGAAGAAGCGCGGCGCTGCCTTGCGGTCGTTGTTATGAAATGGCGCCACAAACGGCAGAATGGGCGATAATCAAATCCTGTACTTGGAGCGAAGAGCATGGAACTGACCGCAGTACTTACCCCTGCCGAGGAAGGCGGTTACGTTGCCTTGAATCCTGAGACGGGAACGACTACGCAAGGTGAGACCGTTGAAGAGGCAATCGTGAACCTTCAGGAAGCCACGGCACTTTACTTGTCCGAGTTTCCCATGCAGGTGCAGGGTCATCCGCTGGTAACGACTTTTAGCGTTCCCGCGTATGCCTAAACTGCCACGTATCTCTGGAACGGCAGCCGTACACGCACTGGAACGCCTTGGCTTCGAAAGACTCCGCCAGTCAGGAAGTCACGTCATGATGCGTCGTGGTTCCAAAGCCTGTGTTGTGCCAATGCACAGTGAAGTCAAGGTGGGAACGTTGGCAGGTGTTCTCCGTCAAGCCGGTGTAACACCCGAAGAATTTATTTCGGCCTTGTAGCTGTGATGCCTGAAATTGCCTTCAACCCGGGCGGTTTCACCGCCGGTTAACTTTGGTGTTAGGCGTCTTCTGATTGAGTCAACCGTGCGCCAATTTTGGATCATCGTTTTTTTTCTGACTGCAAGTCTCCCCAGTGGATGCAGCATTCTTCAAGGAGGCAAACTCCTTGCACCAGAGAGCTTCGGTTTAACCCTGGTCGCTCCAGACATCTACCTGGAGGCAGGCGCAGACGAGACGGCACGGGACAATCTCCGTGAAGCAATGGATAAAGCAGAAAAAACCATACGCGTCACATATGGCAGCGTAAACTCACGTCCCATAGTCCATGCTTGTATCACCGAGGAATGTTATGAGGCATTCGGAGGACGAGGTTCTGTGGCGAAGGTTTACGGTGATCGCATTCTGCTTTCACCTCGTGGCCTGAACTGGCATTTTATCGCCCACGAATGGTCGCACATTGAAATGCGCTCTCGTCTAACCTTCAGCGCATGCTGGCATTTGCCGCAGTGGTTTGATGAAGGCATCGCAGTCGCGATAAGTGAGGCACCGGAGCATTCTGAAAGCCATTGGCAATTTCTGGTGGCGGCCAATATTCCGAGGCCAACGCGCGAAGAGTTGCATACGTTCAAGTCATTGAGGCAATGGCTCGATGCCGTTCACCGATACGGCGAGGACAAGAATATTGAACGCAAAGCCAATGGCGAACCCGAAATCAGGCCAGTCTATTCAGCGGCGGGGCATGAGCTACGGCCTTGGCTTGCGAAAGTGGGTAGCGCAGGACTTCTTGCTTTTATAGCGAGACTGAATGATGGAGAGAACTTCGAGTCCGCTTACCGCTAACGCTCACTCCCCCGCCTTGTAGTTATAAACCGTCCGGACTCTTTCGACGACTTCTACGGTCGGGTGGATGTGCGAAAGAATTTCGTCCATGCTCTTGTAGGCCATTGGTGACTCATCCAGCGTTTTGCGATGGACCGAGGTGGAAAAAATATCCTTCATCTCGGAACGGAATTCATCCATGGACAAGGTATTGAGCGCCTTGGTGCGGCTCATCAACCGGCCCGCTCCGTGCGGCGCGGAGCAGTTCCATTCCGTATTGCCCTTGCCCACGCAAATGAGGCTGCCGTCGCGCATGTTGATCGGAATCAGCAGATGTTCTCCTGATTGGGCGGAAACGGAACCTTTGCGCAATATCATCGCTTCCGTGTCGATGTAGTTGTGGATGGTCGTGAAGCGATCCGTTTCGGTGAGTCCCATTCCATCCAGGATGACTTTCGTCATCGCCTGACGGTTCAGGGCTGCGAAGCGTTGGATGATCCGCATGTCGTGCAGGTAATCATCGAACAGTTTGCCCGAGGCATAGGCCAGATCTTTGGGAATGTCCGTATCGGGTTTAAGGCGTTGAAGGGTTTCCTCGATTTCCTGTTCCCGCCCCTCGGCTTTCAGGGCAGCGATGGTTTCGAGCAGTTCTTCTCTGGAGGGGCCGCTCAGATGCTCGCAGGCTTGTTTCTGGTACCAGGTGGCGACTTCCTGCCCAAGGTGGCGGCTGCCGGAATGCACGACCAGATACAGGGTTCCGTCGTCTGCGCGATCCACTTCGATGAAATGATTGCCGCCGCCCAGAGTGCCGATGCTCAGCCGCGCGCGGCCGACATTGACGCGGTGGGCGCAGCGAAGTTCGTCCAGATCGATTTCCGCGTTCAGCGGATGATGATTTTTGCGGATACCGCGTCCGGACGGAATTCCCATCCGGATCAGGTGATCGAGCCGCGCGAAATCCAGATCGCGTCCGGCGATGCGGACGGTTTCCATGCCGCAGCCGATATCGACGCCGACCATGCCCGGAACGATCTTGTCGGTGATGGTCATCGTGGTGCCGATGGTGCAGCCTTTTCCGGCATGAACGTCCGGCATGATCCGGATCCGGCTGTCCGCGAATTCCTCGCGGTCGCAGACCGCCTTGATCTGCTTGAACGCATCGGGCTCCAGTTCCCCGCAATAGCATAAGGCCGTGTTGTGTTTGCCTTTGACTTCGATCATGACGTCATGTTCCATTCATGCGGTCAAGATGAAATGCCTCATCTTGACCGCATTTTAATTTTATATTAACCCGCCTTTAAGCTCACCAGACCGTTCAATACCTGATCCAGTCCACCGAAGACCGAGATACGGTCGATGCGTTCGGCCACCCGTTCCAGGGTTTCCAGTTCCTTCAGGCGCAAGGCCACCGGATTGTCTTCCATGACCTTGGCAGTGTTCAGGAGCGAACGGGTCGCGGCGGTTTCTTCGCGGCGGCGGATAACATTGGCTTCCGCCGACTTTTCCGCCTCTACCACGCGGGCGAGGATGTCTTTCATCTCGCCCGGCAACACGATGTCGCGCACGCCGAGGCTGCCGACCTCGATGCCGAAACCGTTCATTTTTGCCCTGACGTGCGTGGCGACCATTTCATCGATGTCCTGTTTGTTTTCCAGAATCGCGTCGATGCTGCGGGTTCCGACAGCGGCACGCAGACCGAACTGCAATTCCCGATACAGGTAATCGAACGGTTTGCCGACTTCGGCGAACGCCTTCAGCACATTGGTGTAACGCCAGCTTGCCACGAGGTTGAGCCGCAGTCCCACGCGATCCTTGGTCATGATTTCCTGACCGCTCACCTCCATGACCTGCAGGCGCGTATCGACCAGTTCCACCCGGATGTCACGGCTGAAACGCCAGAAAGCTTTCAAACCCGGTTCGAGCAAACCCGCAATTCGCCCGTCGATGCTCAATACGCCCACATGATAGGCAGGCACCTGCACGAACAATACGCCGTCCAATCCCTGTACCGCACGGTTTTTCGGAGTGGCCGGGTTGATTCGGGCGGCCAATGCGCCGGGCAATTCCGCACCCGCTTCGATGTCGAAACGCTCCAGCCGGTGGTTTTTCATTCCTTTCCAGATGAAACGCCGGGCGCCGGGTGGCAACACCTCGACCGGTTCCTCGTTTTCAAAGCGCAGACCGGCTTCGTTGGCTTCGAGGGTCATGACAATGAAATGTTTTTTCGCTTCCGACGGATCATGTTGCAGCAGGTGGTCGACGAGCGGTTCGGTCAACATTGCCGTGTCCTGCGTATGGATGTTGACCGCCGGTTTTCCGCCGAAGGGTAAAAAACGATAACGTCCCGGTTCCAGAATGGCGCGAAAGTCGCCGTCCCGCGTCAGGATGCCTTTCTCATTGATACGAATAACAAATTTTTGCAGCATTTCTTTCTCCTTTGAGGAAGTGCCGGTCTTGCCGACCCGGCGGACGATCCTTTCGGCGCGGTGAGGGCGGTTTATGGGGCGGTGACGAATTCCGGTACCTTCTGGACGATGTTGCTGTCCGGAAGAACCTTCTTCCGCCTCGCGCCAAAAACCGTGCTCGTCGTGCGGGCCGGATGCCTGGCCGGGCCAGCGGCGGTAGTTTTCGCAAACTCCCGCAACCGGCGGGTATTACAGGTACTACATGGTTTTGGAGCGGGATTCGAACCCGCTACAGATCGATCAAAAATCGATTGCTCTAACCATTGAGCTATCCAAACATGGCGGAACAAACTATTTCGGGGGCGGCATACGCGAACGCGACAGCATGAGCCGGCTTTCGCGCACCGGCGGGGTGATGATCCCCTGGCCTGTGAGCCTGATCGAAATGAGTGTGCCCGGATAAGATATTGCCAGAATCGTGCCAATCTTCTGAAAATTTCTCTATATCGTTGAAAACACATGAATTTTATGAGTCGTGCCGCGATAAACAGCGGTTGCGATGGGGGTAATTATTATTTTTATAGATAAGGTTTTATTTTTTTATATACAATGAGTTTTTCCAGTACGCAAAATTATGAAAAAAACCGTCGTATTCGGTTTCCTTGGCACCAAGCTGGACGCGATTACCGGACTTGGAGCAAATCCCAAACGCTGGCAGAAGTGGCGGCCTACGGTGGGTCTGTGCCAGCAGCCGGGCATGCCCGTGCATCGGTTGGAGTTGCTGCACGATCCGCGTGCCAACCGATTGGCCGAGCGCATCGTTGCGGATATCGCCGAGGTATCGCCCGCGACCGAAGTGCGGCGCTTTGAACTGGCGCTTGCCGATCCGTGGGATTTCGAGGAAGTCTATATGCATCTGCATGATTTCGTCAGCCGCTACGCTTTCGATGTGGAAAACGAGGATTACCTCGTACACATCACCACCGGTACCCATGTGGCACAAATCTGCTGGTTTTTGTTGACCGAGGCGCATTATTTTCCGGGACGCCTCATCCAGACCATGCCGCGCCGTGGCGGGAAAAATGAGGAGGAGGAAACGCACGGCGCTTCTGCCGGATTTGTCGAGATCATCGACCTCGATCTTTCCCGCTACAACCAGATCGCTGCTCGCTTCCGGCATGAGCAGGCGGATACGGTCAGCCGTCTGAAATCCGGCATTGCTACCCGGAACGAGGCGTTCAACGCCATGATTGAGAGAATCGAGCGCGTGGCCGGACGCTCGCGCGCGCCCATATTACTGACCGGGCCGACCGGCGCTGGCAAATCTTTTCTCGCTCGGCGCATTTTTGAACTGAAACAGGAGAGGCAAAAGCTGAAAGGGCGGTTTGTCGAAGTCAACTGCGCGACTTTGCGAGGCGAGTCTGCCATGTCTGCCCTTTTCGGACATGTAAAGGGGGCGTTTACCGGCGCACAGAGCGAACGGGCGGGGTTGCTGCGCTCGGCACACGGCGGTGTGTTGCTTCTCGATGAAATCGGTGAACTCGGAACGGACGAGCAGGCGATGCTGCTCAAAGCCATCGAAGACAAACGTTTTCCGCCTTTCGGCAGTGACAGTGAAGTAGAGAGCGATTTTCAACTCATTGCCGGGACGAACCGCGATCTGCGCGAGCGCATCCGTAAAGGTCGTTTCCGGGCGGATTTGTATGCCCGCATCGATCTCTGGACGTTCAGGCTGCCTGCGCTGGCGGAACGGCCGGAAGACATCGAACCCAATCTGGATTACGAACTCGCCCGTTATGCCCGTAATTACGGTATGCAGGTGCGTTTTAACGTCGAGGCGCGCCGCCGTTATCTTGATTTTGCCTGTTCGCGGGAAGCGTTTTGGCCGGGCAATTTCCGCGAACTTACTTCCAGCGTTACTCGTCTGGCAACGCTGGCAACGGACGGACGCATCACCGAGGCGGATGTTGCCGAGGAAATTGGACGTCTGCGCGCCGCTTGGGGCGAACCCCGCGAGCCCGGTTTGCCTGGAATCGCGGAAGCCGTGCTGGGTGAGGAAGTTGCCGGGAAAGTCGATCTCTTCGACCGTGTTCAGCTTGAACTCGTATTGCGAATCTGCCGCAAAAGCAAGAACCTTTCAGATGCCGGACGGATATTATTCGCCCATTCACGGCAACGAAAAAAACAAGCGAACGATGCGGATCGGTTGCGAAAGTATCTGTTACGTTTCGGGCTGAATTGGGAAACAATACAAAAGGCGAGAAAAGCCTTCCCAGGTGAATATCATTGACGGATAAGCAATCCTACTCCGTTGCGATTTCCAGAATTGCTTCCGCGCCGCCTTCCGGGTGATTTTCGAAACGCGCTTCGCCGCCATGCAGATGCGCGACCTCGCGCACGAAAGGCAGTCCTAACCCGGTGCTTTTGTGTTCGGTGGCGGGGCGAGGTAACGAATAGAAGCGATCAAAGATTTGCGGCAAGGCGTATTCGGGCGCGCCTTCACCATGGTCACGAACTTTCAGGACGAGTCTGTCTGACGTTTTTTCCAGCGTGATGTCGATGACGCCGCCTGCGGGGGAAAAATCGATGGCGTTGTCGAGCAGGTTGGCAATGGCTTGTTGCAGCAGGAAAACATCGCCGCGACAGGAGGCAATGCCTTGGGGTTCGACATTCACGGAGAGGTTGCGTTTGTGCAGCGCAGCCCGGCGCGTCTCGACGGTCTGTTCGACGAGATCGGTCAAATCGAGCGCCTGATTGTCTTCCAACTGTTGCAGTTGTTCGACTTTTGCCAGTTGCAACATGCGCTCGATGACCAGGTAGAGACGATTGGCCTGCGCTTGAATGAGTGTGGCGAAGCGCTGGCGTTCCGCTTCGGGCATGTCGCCTTCGAGCAGTTCGGAAGCCGAAGCGATGGCGGTCAGCGGGCTTTTCATTTCGTGGGCGAGGTTCTGGACATACTTTTCCACATACTGCTTGCCTTCCAGGCGTTCCCGCATCGCCGCGAGCGCGCGCGCAAGTTCGGAAAACTGGCTGCCGCCATCGGTGGGCGGAGATGCCTTGCGCCCGGCGCTGACGTCGCGCGCATAGCGGATGAGGCGGTCAATCGACCGGATGAGCCAGGCTGAAAACAGCACGCCGACCACGGTCGAAATCATCAACATGACGAGTCCGCTGGAGCGAATGCGCCAGGTCATACGTTCGATGTAGGGATTGAGTGTCGCACTGTGCTTGCCAAAAGACAGTACGCCAATGGTCTCTCCCTGCCAAAGAACGGGTGCGGCGACATACATCCAGGAGGTTTCCGAATCTTCGAGGTCGTCCCGTGAGGTACGCGCACCGTATTCTCCCCGCAGGGTGCGGGCAACATCTTGCCACTTGGAGAAGTCATGTCCAACGTATAAACCTTCGGAGTCGAAGACGACTTTGCCGCCGGCGTCTGTGACATAGACGCGAAAGTCGATGGTTTCTTTCCGGATGCCGAATATTTCCGCACCGGGATTTTGTTTCTTGACGGTTTGCAGGACTTTGTCGAAATACCCGTCGGAAATACGGCCGCTCGCCAGGTGGGGGGCGACCAGTTCTGCAAGCAGGTGAGCGATGTCGACCTGTGTTTCTTCACGCGCCTGGCGCAATCCCGGTCCGATTTCGTCGGTGACGGTACTGAGCACGAACCAGGCCGTCAGACCGAGTACGAAAAAATAGCCGAGGAAGAAACGGGCGGAGATGTTCAAGGATCGATGCTGTAGCCGAGGCCGCGATGAGTGACGATGGGATCTTGCCCGGAGAGTGCCGTGCGCAGTTTGGCGCGCAGGGTCTTGATGTGAGTATCGACGGTGCGTTCCTCGGTTTCTTCGGCATCCGTCCACACCTTGTCCATCAGCGTGGCACGGGAGTAGACGCGCCCGGGATGTTCAAGCAGGCAAATGAGCAACAGGGTTTCGTAGCGAGTGAGGTTGAGCCATTGTCCCTTGCAGGCGATGCGCAAGCCTTCGCGGTCGACCTGGAACACCGTGGAGGGGAGGGTGGGGGGCGGGCTTTCCGGCTCATGGTTTCGTGCACGTCTCAGGATGGCGCGCACGCGCGAAACCAGTTCGCGGGGGCTGAAGGGCTTGGTGACGTAATCATCCGCGCCCAGTTCCAGCCCGACGATACGGTCGACTTCTTCAGCGCGTGCGGTGAGAAAAAGGATCGGTACGTTTGAACCGCGCCGGACTTCGCGGCATACGTCGAAGCCGCTCATGTCCGGTAGTCCTATGTCGAGAATGATGATAGCATATTTCTCATTTGATGCCATGGTGATCGCCTCGCCGCCGAGTCGGCAGCTATCGGCTTCGAAGCCATTGGTTGACAGCGCGTAGAGCAGCGTATCGGTAATGGCCTGTTCGTCATCGACTACGAGAATTTTCATAAGGCTTATGGTAGGGGTTTTAGCGAAAAAAGGGAAAGAGTATCCGCGGTCTCTTCACCTTCGCTTCACATGAACTCCATATGGGCTTCCCGGGCTGCTCACGCGAGCGCTTTACGCTTGCCGTCACGATTTGCCGGGAAATTCTTTTCCGGCTGTTTTGCGGACCGGAGACCGATATGAAAACGAACTCTGAACATACGCACAAACTGAATCAGGACGAGATACCGACTGAAATTGCAGGAGATGTAATGATGACGATCCGGGAAATGATCTGCCGTATGTTCCAGTGGAAAAATCCGCGACCCCTGCTCAAAGGCTGGTTGACGGTACTGTTCTGGATAGTGTTCGCGTTCGTGGGTTTCTGGGCAGTGTGCTACTTCAAGCATCCAGACCTTTTGACATTTCGCGCTGTTGAAATACCGCTCATGCTCATGGTGGCCTGTATCGGGATCTGGAGCGCCAGGCGCGCCCGGAAGGTTTCCATGGGGCTGGAGTCGGGGCTACGGCTGGTGTTGAGTGTGTTGCTGGCGGTGCTCGTGATTGGTCAGGAAGGATGGTTTCGCTGGCAGCAATTCCAGGTGTTCCGGGGAGGCGCGGCGCTGTCCCGCATTGGGCAACACTTCGTGGTGGGGTTTCGGGATTTCGACGAGGTGAAACCGCTGGCCGAACGTGGTTTGATCGGCGGTATCTACATCACCCGGCGTAACCAGGAAGGCGAAACCGCCGCAAGCCTCAAGGAACGCATCGGCGAATTGCAAGCCCTGCGCGTCAAAGCGGGATTTCCGCCGCTTTTCGTGATGGCCGATCAGGAAGGAGGAAAGGTTTCACACCTGTCTCCGCTCATCGAACGCATGCCGCCGTTGTCGAGTCTTCTCGTCGGGGGCACGGAAAACCTGGAATCACGCGCCTATGCCTACGGTAAACAACAGGGGCAGGCGCTTGCCGGGGTGGGTATCAACATGAATCTCGCGCCGGTAGTCGATTTGAAAATCGAATCGGCGGAGGAATGGACGGATCGGCATACCCTCATCGAGCAACGCGCCATTGACAGCGATCCGTGGATCATAACCCGTGTCGCCTCAGCCTACGGGAAAGGGCTGGCCGCCAGCGGAGTACAGCCGACCGTCAAACATTTCCCCGGACTGGGCCGGGTCAAGGCCGATACGCATCTCGTCAGGGCATCCCTTATAACCGATCCGGTGGAGCGGGCTGCCGACTGGCTGCCTTTTCGCGAAGTCACCACCCGTACCGGTGCAGCGATGATGCTCTCGCATGTGCTGCTGCCCGACATCGATCCGGACAAGCCCGCATCGCTCTCCCGCGTCATCGTGCAGAACGTGTTGCGCAAGGAAGATGGGGAGGGCTGGAATTATCAGGGGCTGCTCATCACCGACGATCTCAACATGGGTGCAGTCTATGGCGATGGTATCGGTAAGGCAGCCATTTCGGCGCTGGACGCGGGGGTAGATCTGATCCTGGTTTCATACGATCCCGATCAGTATTACCGCGCGCTCCACAGCACCTGGAAGGCATGGAGGCGGGGAGGTATCGATGCCGGCCGTGAGGCTGTGAGCGCGAACAGGCTGATCCAGTACTGGAATCAGCGGAAGCTGGAGGCCGACATGATTCGGATTTCGGGATGACGGCCTGGGCTGATTCGGGGTGTTTGCAAATCCAGGTAGGGGCGAAAAACTTTTCGCTCCTACGATTCGGGAATGAACCGCAAGCGCCCTGACAGTCATGGCCGTTTGCGACTACCTGGTGATGAAAGATACTTAAGGGGGGAGGGAGGGTAACGGTTCTTTCATGCCAATATGCCTGTGGCAAACTACCTGCAAGGAAAAAATATGGAAACTCCTTTTACCGACAACTACGACATGAATTTTCTTCTTGATACGATGATGGGGCCCAATGCCATGCGTATCACAGAAGAGCTGGCAAGCTTTCTTCCACTTTCTCCCGGCATGCGTATTCTCGATCTGGGGTGTGGAAAGGGAATTTCGTCCATATTGCTTGCCGAAAAATACGATGTTTCCGTGTTTGCAGCCGATCTCTGGATTGAACCGACAGAAAATGCGGTGAGATTCACCCGGTTGGGGCTCGATGCGAAAATAATTCCCATCTCCGTGGACGCAACGAAGGAGATCCCTTTCGCCCACGAATATTTCGACATGATCGTGAGTGTGGACTCATACCAGTATTACGGTGACAACGAAACCATGCTCCCGAAGCTCCTGCCGTTCCTGAAAAAGGGCGGAATCATGGCTGTGGCCGTACCGGGCTTCACGAAAGATTTTTCCGCTGAAACGATCCCCCGGGAGTTGCAGCCCTACTGGGCGCCGAACTGGCATTTCTATTCTCGCAGTTGGTGGCAGTCCTTGTGGTCAAAGGAGCCGGGCATCGCCATGATGGAGTGCCGGGAAATGGACTGTTGCATACAGGCGTGGGAAGACTGGCTGAAATCGCCCAACCCCTATGCCCGGGAAGATATTCCCATGATGGAAGCGGGGGGCTGGAAATACTTCAATCTCGTTCAACTCGTGGGGCGGAGGGTTTGAGGAGATTCTGTATTACCGTTCAGGAACTGTATCCGGCACATACTCCGTGTTCGCGCTCGCGCCGAGCCAGGTACTTGACGTCAGGCTTGTCGACGTAAAAGACTTCGGCTTCATCAGGCCCGATTCGGGTCATCTTGAAGGAGTCGGAGAAAAATAGCTCTTTGCCGTTCTTGTCTACGCGCACTTCGCTCTCAGCCATCCACATACAGCCGACCCATATACCGGTACTGCGACCAAATTCCGGAAACGCCACATCGTCGATCACTATAGCGATTGTAAATTTGTCGAGTACGAGCTTGCCATGCTCGTTGCGGTGATACAGGAACCACCAGCCGCGCCACTCGTCTTTTTCGCTGGACGTTGGAGCACCGGCGAAACAGGGGTTTGCGACCAAGCACAAGCACAGCAGCAAAAGACTCCAATGGTTTGATAAAAGTTTCATGCCAGATGCACCTCAAGCGATTGATCGGGCCAGGGCGCATTATATGGCCCAAGAAACCGTTCTCCATCGAAGTGAATGAGATGTGACGGCGCATCCGCTACCCACACCTCCGTTTCCCATGCAATTTCGCCAAGGTAGCGGCCCACAAGCGGGTTTTCCGCATCGACCCACGCCTTGCCTGGTTCCAGTAGGCGGCAAGTGCGCAGGGTGCCGGGTGGGGACAGGGACGCCATGAAGCGAGCCATGCAGCTTGCCGCTTTGAACTCGGGGCCGGAGGGTTTGAGGAGATTCTGTATTCCATACACGGCGCTGGAAACGGCGGCCTTCATTCATCCATTCCCCACTTCTGCAATCTGTACCGCAATTGCCTGAGCGTCATGCCGAGGTTGCGGGCGGCGGCGGAGCGGTTCCAGCGGGTTTCATCCAGCGCCTTGAGAATCTGTGCGCGTTCGTCGCCGGAGATTTCTTCCATGTCTCCGGCGGTTTCGCTTCCTTCTTCGGCGGGGGCGGCGCTCATGGAGGGCAGGTTGCTGGGGGCGGTCAGGTCGATGCCGAGGTCTTCCGTGGCAATTTCGTTACTTTCGGCAAGGGCGCAGGCGCGCTCCAGCAGGTTTTCCAATTCGCGGACGTTGCCCGGGAAGCTGTATTGGTGCAGGGCGGAGAGGGAGCCGGAAGAGAGGGTACGCACGGGGCCGCCGTCACGTTCGGCCAGCCGTGCAAGCAGGTGTGCCGCCAGATCGGGGATGTCCTCCAGGCGTTCACGCAGCGGGGGGACACGCAGGGTCAGGACGTTGATGCGGAAATAGAGGTCCTGCCGAAAACGGTTCTCGGAAACGAGCTTCGCCAGGTCGCGGTGCGAGGCGGAGAGGATGCGCACGTCGACGGCTTGTTCGGCTGGCGCACCCACAGGGCGCACGGCGCGTTCCTGAATGGCGCGCAGCAGTTTGACCTGCATGGCAAGCGGCAGATCCGCCACTTCGTCGAGAAAAAGAGTCCCGCCGTTGGCGGCCTGGAACAGCCCGTCCTTGTCGGCGGACGCGCCGGTGAAACTGCCTTTGCGATAGCCGAAAAATTCGCTTTCCATGAGCTCCGGCGGAATGGCGCCGCAATTGACGGGCACGAAAGGCCCCGCAGCGCGCGCACCCAGGCTGTGAATGAGGCGGGCAATGACTTCCTTGCCTGTGCCCGATTCGCCCTGTATGAAGACAGGAGCCTGGTTGCGGGCAAATTTTTCAATGAGGTCGCGCAATTGCGTCATCGCGGACGAACGCCCGATCAACCCGCCCTTATCGGTGCCCGTGTTGCCTGAAATCGTTTCGGACAAATTTGAACCAGGAGACTGAAGTTTGAGGGCGTGGTGGACGAGTTTGCGCAAGGCCTGGAGTTCAACGGGTTTGGTGACGAAATCGAAGGCACCGAGTTTGAGGGCCCGGATCGCCGTCTCGATGCTGCCAAAGGCAGTGATGACGGCCACGGGCAGGTTTGGCCGGTGCCGCTGAATGTGTTCGACCAGATCAAGCCCGTCACCGTCGGGCAGGCGCATGTCCGTCAGGCACAGACGGTAATGAGTGTTTTCGAGCAGCAGGCGCGCTTCGGCGAGCGACCCGGCGGTGTCCGCGCCGAGTCCCATGCGCAGCAGGGAGAGTTCCAGTAACTCGCGGATGTCTTCTTCGTCATCGACGATGAGGACATTGTTGTCGGCAACGCGGCTGCGGCGTTCTGAAAAACCGGAATTCATGGCTTGCTCCGTCCGGTGAGGATGAAATGCGCGCCGGGGTTTTCGGGATCGTTGTCCAGGGGTTCAAGGTTGAAACCGTTGGCTTCGGCCAGTTCCCGGGCAATGTAAAGCCCCAGCCCGGTTCCTTTGGCATGGGAGGTGAAAAACGGCTCAAACAGATGAAGGCGCACCTGTTCACCGAGTCCCGGGCCATCGTCACGCACATGAACACGCACCAGCCCATTCCCGGCGTTTTCGGCGGAAACCCTGATGGAGCCGGGTTTGCCGCTGCAATAGCGGCGGGCATTGGAGAGGAGATTGTCGAAGATCTGATGCAGATGGGCGCGGTCGATACCCAGGGTCAATCCCGGGTCGATGTCCGCCCGGAAGATGGCCCTTTCGTTTTTTCCGCCCAGGTCGGCGGCTTCAAACAATTCGGCGACGAATTTTGCAAGTGGCAGCGCCTCGGGTTGCGCCGTCTCCCGGCGCCCTACCGCGAGCACATCGCGAACCATGCGCTCGATGCGCCGGGCGTTGTCGTTGATGATTCTGGCAAGTCGTGCCTGCATGTCTGCACGCTTTTCTTCGCAAAGGAGTTCGGCTGCTTGAGTGACCGCCGAAAGCGGGTTGCGAATTTCGTGCGCCATGCTGGCAGTGAGCCGCCCGAGGGAAGCGAGCTTGAGCTGTTGCATATGGCGCTGAATGTCTTCCAGGTCGGTGAGAAAGATCAGCATGTCACTTTCGTCTTCGCTGTCTTCGTTATTCTCACTGCCATCCACGCTGCCCGCGACCCGGCAGCGCAACAGACGCCGGGCTTCTCCCAACTCGATGAGTTGCCCGGTTACGCCCGCACGGCAATATTCGGCAAGCGCGGGAGCGATGTCTGCAAGTAGGTGGCCTTCCACATGATCCAGGCCGAGCAGCCTGCAAGCCGAAGGGTTGGCATGCCGCACGACGCCATCCGCGTGCAGGACGATGATGCCGTCGCGCATGTCGCGGATGATGTGAGCGTTGATCATTTGCTGTTGGGCCAGCGCCACGCCGCGCGCCGCTGCCAGCGACGCATTGATTTGCGCCCGCTGTGCCAGCAATCGCGCCCCGAGAGCGATGATGAAAAAGGAAACACAAGCCAGCGCCACCTGGAAGAAATTCGCCGCATCCATTTTTCCGTAGGCGACGAAAGCGCGCCAGCCGTTCTCGGTCAGTACGCCGATCGTCGCCAGTGCCGCCATGAAAGGGACGATCCGCCCTTCGACCAGCAAACCGTAACCGGCAAGCATGATCATCATCAGCACAGGGATGCCACTCGGATAACCTCCGCTCGTCCACATGATGATGCTCAGGATGAGCATATCCATGAAGCCCTGAATTGCCATCAGGCGCGGGAAACCGATTCGGTTTTCGGCATCCGGAAAGCCGAGGGCGAGAACGGAGCCGGTGTAGAAGAGTGCTACGAACCAGAAGAATCTCGGTGCTTCGGAGCCAAGTCCGATCCGTGTTCCAAGAACGAGGAAAATAGTGGCGATGACGAGCCGGAACAGATTGAAATAGCGCAACGCCTTGCGCCGCACCGAGGCGACGTCCGTACCGGAATGGAATGCGGGCGCTTTCACTTGCTGTGCGCTTCGCAGCAAAAAAACTTGCCCGCTGCCTTGACGCCTTCGCTTTCGGGTACATGCACGCCGCAAACGGCACAGGCCAGCATACGTTCCGCCTCTGCTTCGTGGCCGAAACGCCTGCGGGAAGAAGAACGCCCGTTCGGTCTGCGGTTCGTTTTTTGACGCGAGCCGGACGACATGCCGAAAAAGATGCGCGCCAGCGTTCCGACGAAAAAAATGATGACGACCAGGAAAACGAACAGAAGCAACTTGATGATGAACACATTCGCTCCAGAAAGCAATCTCTACTTGTAAATGCACCGGGCAGTTTAGCACCGTCACAGACTGCTACCGTGTGATGCGCATATCGAAGAATCTTCAACCTTATACGAAGGCGAAGAATTTTCGCCTCCACCGATCCGATGACGTAATGGCGTGCAGCCATTTTCAACACACGTTGCGTATCCACGGTTAGAATCCGCAGTTGGAGGGGGAGACATCTGCTGCAAGGCGCCCTTCCCACCAAAAATGTTCAACACTATGCCCGTCGTTCTTCGTTTTTCCTGGAACGCGCGGCATATCAGGAGAAAGGGAAATGAAATCAAAAAGACTTGAAATCGAACAAGTCGCATCGTTCCTGCGTGATGGGATGACCCTCATGGCAGGTGGCTTCATGGGTAACGGCACACCGCCGCGGCTGATACAGGCCGTTCTCGATTCAGGCGTCAAGGATTTGACGATGATCGTGGACGACACGGCCTTTCTCGACGCCACGAAGGGGCCGGAAGGTATTGGCCTCCTGGTTCGCAACAAGCGCATCAAGAAGCTCATCACCGGGCACATCGGCCTGAACAAGGAAGCCCAGCGCCAGATGATTACCGGCGAGATGGAAATCGAGCTGAACCCCATTGGTACGCTGGCTGAGCGCATCCGCGCTGCCGGTTCTGGCCTGGGTGGCGTGCTTACCCCGACGGGCGTGGGTACCCTGGTGGCCGATTACAAACAGGACATCACCATCAACGGCCAGAAATTCGACCAGAAGCAGACGATCAACATCAATGGCAGGGATTTCCTGCTGGAAACGCCGCTGACCGCCGAGCTGGCTTTGCTGGAAGCCGTCAAGTCCGACAAATTCGGTAACCTCGTCTACTACCGCACAATGCGCAACCACAACCCGCTGATGGCGCTTGCCGCCCAAACGGTGATCGTGGAAGCCCACGAAGTCGTCGAAATCGGCGAAATCGACCCGGATCACGTCATGACCCCGGGTATTCTGATCGACCACATCGTGTTCCCCGCATAAGCCAAGGAGACAAAAATGACGCAACAAATGAGCGCCAAGGAGTTCATTGCCCGCCGCATCGCGCTGGAACTCAAGGACGGGGACGCCGTCAACCTCGGCATTGGCCTGCCGACCCTCGTACCCAACTATCTGCCCGCAGACGTGAAGCTGACGCTGCACTCTGAAAACGGTTTCCTGGGCATCGGCCCGGTTCCGGAAAACATCCCGCCTGTCGGCAAACCCCGCGTCGTGAACGCGGGTGGCAATCCCACCTCCATCCTGCCGCATGGCTCCACGTTTGACATTTCGATGTCTTTCGCGCTGATGCGCGGCGGGCATCTCGATGCAGCCGTGCTCGGCGGCATGCAGGTCTCTGAAGAAGGGGATCTCGCCAACTGGATGGTTCCCGGCAAGAACGTGCCCGGCATGGGCGGCGCAATGGACCTCGCGGTAGGCGCGAAGCAACTCATCGTGGCGATGGAGCACACCGCCAACGGCGAGAAGAAGCTTCTCAAGAAGTGCACGCTTCCGCTCACCGTCAAGGGTCGCGTGGCTACCGTGGTGACGGAAAAGGCGTTGTTCCACTTCCACGACGGCAAGATGGTGCTGGAAGAGTACGCGCCCGGCGTTACCGTGGAAGAAATCCGCGCTGAAACCGAAGCTGCTTTCACCGTTTCCGAAAATCTCAAGGAAATGGTCATCAGCCAGGTCGGGCTGTAAAGCGGTTGTTGTTTGATTTAACGCCCCTCTTCCGCATGCGGAAGAGGGGCGTTAAACATATGTATCTACTTGAGCAAAACTGCTCTGAGCAACGGGCGCTCCTCCCGCAAGGGTTGGCTCAGGGCGAACGAACTGAGCAGAGGAGCGCACGTCAGCGCATTGCAGGAAATCAGCGCTTAAGCACTTTGCGGATTTCCTTTTCATCCGACCATTCCACGATACCGCTCTCGATTTCGATCAGGCGCATATTGATTTTGTAATACACATCCTTGACCTTGGAGTTGCTCTTGATCACGGAAGAAACGCTGCCATCGATCCGGTACTGCGCGCCCTGCATGTTGCCTACTTTCGCGGTCGAACTCTTCTTGTACAGGCCAGTCTGGTTCTGACGGATCAATTCGTCAGTCTGATTTTGCATTTCATCGCCTGCGATTACATAGCGCACCCCGTTCTTCTGCAACTGAGTGAGGATGGTGTCGGTAATGAGCTTGGTATCAAAGTATTCGCTGGTCTTGTTTGCTACCGGCGAAGCCATGAGCAGCCCGCGCTGGCGAATGATGTCTTGCAATAACGGCGTTTGCAGCATGGATATGGTCATCTTTTCGGCCGTCGTCTGGATGTCGGTGGAACCCAGATCGGTCGTCACCGTTTCGACGGCCTTGGAATCGCCGTAGCTGACACCGCTATCTCCACCGCTTGTGGGCGAATTCGTCGTGAGACACGCAGAAAGAGACAGCACGGCGGGTAAGAGAAGAACACGAAAAGCCTTCATAAAATGCTCCGGTAATGAAAATGGATAACGTAAAAATCCGGAAAGACGTTGAAACGTCTTTCCGGAAAAAACACTCAGTGATACGGCGGACCGTCGACGCCACTTCTGCGTTCGGAAGACGTCGAATTGTTGGGACTCTGCAATTCGAGTTTGAAATCAGTGGCCTTGAACGTGGGTGCTACGACGCTGATAACCTTGTCCTGCTTGCCGTAGATAAGCTCAGGCTTCCAGGGTTCTTCTTCCCAGACAGTGAAACCATCGTTATCCAGCCAGCGGAAGCGGTAATACAGTTGCTCATTCTTGTTGGATGAATTGGTCACCGTAACCTGTATGCGCAACAGGTTGTCCCGTCGCGCGGCACGCATGTCGGTTACTTTGAGGTAGTCCATCTTGCCGAGTTCTTCCACCTTGCTGGCAATTGATCCGCCTTCAGCCGCGTACACGGGCAAGCTGATGCAGGTTGCCCCAAGAAGAGCGAGAATCGCAGCCATTTTTTTCATGTTTTGACTCCTGCCAAAAAAAGCTCAAATAAAACGCGTATTGAAACGGGGGGAACATTGTTCCCCCCGCAGTTTTTAGAAAGGCAGCTTCTTCGGAAGCTTCGGGACGACGGAACTGTCCTTACTGTCAGATTTGGCACCACCCTTGACAGGAGGCGGCAATGCTGCATTGAACTCAGCCTCTTTCTGCTTTGATACTGCGGATGCTCTTTCCTGGATTGCTTCGATGCTTTCATCCTCTTGGAGCGCGGCCCACTGGGCGGAAGGCAGTTCGGTGAAGGATCCCTTCGCTTCCTGCTGGCCGACATAGACGAAGTCGCCGACTATCCGGATGGGAACGATGTTGATCTTGCCTCCGACCGTGATCGTGCCGCTGTAGGTGCCTCTGGCGGTACGGAATTCGATCGTTTGCTCTCCTTCAGGCAGGACGGCGCGGGCGATGGACAGGCGTGCCGGCAGGGAGCGCCATGCGCGCTCGTCGGCCTGTTCCGATGCAACGGATACTGCCGCTGTCGTATAGCCTCCCAGTTTTCCGGCTTTCTTGTGCGCCGCATATTGTGCTGCGCCCTTGATGATGCCGCGGATAGCCGTGCGTCCGATGATGCCGGGCATCTGGTCTTTCAATTGGCGTTTAGCCATTGCGTCGACATTGACGAGGGTCTCGACAGTCAGACTCTGTCCCGCGACGTTGATCGAGGTTGGCGTGTATACCCCGGAAGTAAGCACGACCGGGAACGACAGCGGCACAAAGAGCAGTTCTTTTTCGATCGGCAACGGCAAGGGGACGGTCACGGATTTCCATGTCGGCGCCTGGCCGGTTTCCACGACGAAGAGCACGTCGGCCTGGTTGGGACCGGGTTTCGACGATCCGCCTTTCTTCTGGGCCTTGGAACGAACCAGATTGCTGTTGGGCTGCAATTCCAGGGCGTTGCGGTAGCCCGGCTCGGACAGCGACGGTTCACCCATCATCTCGAAGTAATAGCCGGCAAGATAATGCGCGAACGCGTTCTGATAACCGTTCTTGAGGGCGTTGACTTCCGGGTCGTTCAGACGATCCATCGGATACCCGTTTTCGAGCAGATTGCCGGGGTTGAACGAAATCGACTGTTTTTCCCCTTCTTCGCGGATCTTGTCATATTCCTGTTCACGGAAATTCTTGATGAGGGTTTCGCGCTCGAAGGTCTTCTTCATCTCGATGCGGGCGTGTTCGGTATTGCCCAGCATGATGTGATTGAGCATCAGCTTCGTGGACAGGAACACTTTCTCGTAATCCTGACCATCATAGCGCCGCACACGGTCGTTTACCAGGAGAGCGCCGATATCGCCGATAACCTTGGTCGGGTTTGCGCGGTACTCGTCTTCCCAAGTTTGAATGATCTCATCGGCTTTCAGCCAGGTATCGCGGCTTGGTTCGTAGTCACTTCCCAGGCGAAGCAGTTCACCCTTCTCAAAAAAATACAAAATGTCCTTGTCGGAGGAAGTATTGTTGGACTCGACCTGGCTCAGTGCTTCGCTAAGGTTGCCTTCTTTCAACAAGGTCATGGTATTACCCATTTCCTTGTCGTAGCTGCGCGTGGCGCTTCCCGGGCAACCAGTCAAAAGTGCCGAAGCAACGAGAACGGGCAACAACAACCGCCGGGCAGAGTGTGGTAGCACAGTATGATGTGACATGTTTTTGTTCCCTTGTGATGAAAAAAAAGCAAGATAAAACTGCGGGATTGTATACTATGACAGAGCCTCAGTTGTCTATATCTTTTCGTGAGGGTAGTGCGTCATAAAGCCCTTTAATACTCATTATGATTAGGTGTTTGTATTATTTTTCTATGAAATAGACGCTTGAAACAAAAAGATGTTTATATAACGGCAGGCGAAAATCTTTTATTTTTACGTATTTACAGGCTATTACCCTATGCTGCTATATTAAAAGTGACTAATTGTATGTAATTATAAACAAATTTTGCTTCATCAATTTTTAGTAATTGATTGTTTTTTTTAAAATGGAGAATGGAAATTTTTTGTTAATATGCATTTGCGCTGCAATTCATTATTATGTATGTACACTGAATGCAGCGCTCTGGCTTGTGCAAAACCCGCTCATGGTCGCCAGGAATGCGTGTGGCGGCGGTGGGGCGGGGCGGTGCCCGCGCGCTTGGTGCGCTTGGTCGGGGCAGTGTTCGCGCGCTCGGTGCGCGTGTGTTTTCTAATGTGATCATTCCGGCGGAAGGGTTCGACAGCGGAGCGGTGCTGGCGTTGCCTGGGTTTGCGCTCGAGGCTGTGTGTGGACGCGCGGTGCTGATTGTGCGGGGCAATGCCGGTCGTGGATTGCTTGGTGGGACTCTCGCGGCGCGCGGCGGATACCCGTCTTGTTACCACAGGCGCTGCTCGGTAACCGCCCCCGCGTCGGTGCTGGATCGATATTGCGGATACTTTTTCCTGGATCGATTCGATGCTTTCATCCCCTTGGGGCGTGACCCACTGGGCGGAAGGCAGTTCGGTGAAAGAACCCTTCGCTTCCTGCTGGCCGATATAGACGAAGTCGCCGACTATCCGGATGGGAACGATGTTGATCTTGCCTCCGACCGTGATCGTGCCGCTATAGGTGCCTCTGGCGGTACGGAATTCGATCACTTGCTCTCCTTCTGGCAGGATGGCGCGGGCAATGGACAGGCGTGCCGGCAGGGAACGCCATGCGCGCTCGTCGGCCTGTTCCGATGCAACGGTTGCTGCCGCCGTCGTATAGCCTCCCAGTGTCCCGGCTTTCGTGCGCGCTGCGTATTGCGCTGCACCCTTGATGATGCCGCGGATAGTCGTGCGTCCGATGATGCCGGGCATCTGGTCTTTCAATTGGCGTTTAGCCATTGCGTCGACATTGACGAGGGTTTCGACAGGCAGACTCTGTCCCGCGACGTCGATCGAGGGTGGCGTGTATACCCCGGAAGTGAGCACGACCGGGAACGACAGCGGCACAAAGATCTGTTCCTTTTCGATCGGCAGTGACAAGGGGATGGTCACGGATTTCCATGTCGGCGCCTGGCCGGTTTCCACGACGAAGAGCACGTCGGCCTGGTTGGGACCGGGTTTTGACGCTTCGTCCTCTTTCTGGACCTTGGAACGAACCAACTCGCTGTTGGGCTGCAATTCCAGGGCGTTGCGGTAGCCCGGCTCGGACAGCGACGGTTCA
>JAITMK010000034.1 GCA_031277415.1 Azoarcus sp. | reverse complement strand
GAGGAGGAACTGAAGATGCTCGCAGAGAAAAATCCACAGATCGCCAAGGCGGTAGGCCGACTACAAGAACTCACGGAAGACGAACGCGAACGGCTGCTGGCCGAATCCCGCGAGAAGTGGGAATGGGACATGCAGGCAATACGCGAGCATGGGATCAAGAAAGGGCTTGAGAAAGGACTCCAGAAAGGTCGCGAAGAAGGCCGTAAAGAAGGCCGTAAAGAAGGTCGCGAGGAAGGTCGCGAAGAAGGACGTGAGGAGGGACGTGAAGAAGGACGCGAAGAAGGGTTCGAAAAAGGACTTCTTTCCGTTGCCACTGCCGCCTTGAAAAAGAACTTGCCCATCGAGGACATCATGGCGTTGACAGGGCTTTCCAGGGAGAAAATTCAGTCGCTGCCGCGTGAGGAAACCATTGCTCCGTAGGGGCGTTGCACGCAACGCCCCTACAGAATGAGAATGCGTTATCCGCGCAGGCGAGGATTCAATCATGATATTGGGGTTCTTTCGTCACCCCAACCTATGCGAGCTTCCTGTCGGGGTTAGAAAGATCACGATTGCAAAACCCACCCCGTCATTGCAGCGCGCAGCGAAGTCGCAGAATTACGCGGGATGCCAGGTAATGCAGAGTTTCCCTTACGCCCCTATCCCCGCAAACATCATCCACGCACAACGCCAGATGAGAACTGGCGTGCAGGTCGGGTCATGCCGTTGCCAGACAACGTCGTTACTGAATTATTCCGATAATTGGACCCAAATCCGCTCTGGAGTCATTCCGTGGCGGGTTGGTCGAGTAAATGCTGGAGACGACACCGTCCAGATACAGGGCATCCTGACAGTGCAATTCGTCGCGAAAGTATGTCGCAATTTCGTGGAAATTGACGGGCTGTTCACTGATTACGAACATGATTGTGTTGCCTGAAATGCCGACACCGTTGCGTAGTAACCGTGAAGTTGACGATGCCTTGATCCCGGGATGAAGGATCCCATTCCGTACCAGCAAAGGACCCGATTGGGTTGCGAGACGTACACCCTGGGCGAGCGCTGGATACTCAGTCGATTCGACGATTCTCGGCCCGGACTGGGAAATGAAGAATACGCCATTCGGTTTCAGGAAGAAGTTACCCGCGCCATCAGACAGATTGAGGGGGGAGACTTGCTGGCCGTCCTGCACCAACAAACCGACGGGCGAAAAGTCGGGTTCGAACATTCCGGCGTTCATGGCAAAGCGCAACTGCTCATTTCTGCCCGCAAGCCAGGTCTTCAGCCTGTCGAAACGCTTGAACGTGTGTCCGGCATCGTCCCGCAGGAAGAGTTCGAGGCGCTCTGTTCGAATATCAACTCGAATTGTCGTGAAGCGTGGCGTTGTAACGCCCTTGGGCGCGGTCTCCTCCCGAACAGGCGTTGCTGGTGGCGCACCATTTGTCTCACATGAGCATCCGTTGCACGTCAACAATGCGAAGAGCGCCGAGGCCATCAAGGGTAATATCTTCATGATCTTAACGTCGTCTAAAGAAGAACGTCTGCAAAACTCCTTCCGTCATTGCAGCGTACCACGAAGCGAAGTCGCAGAATCCAGATGCCGCGTGGATCCTACGGTATCAATGTTAGGGGCAACCCTTGTGGTTGCCCTGTTTCAGGTTCGCTATGGTCGCATGGGCAGGCACAAGGCCTGCCCCTACATTACGCGGGATGCCAGGTAATGCAGAGGTTCTCTTACGCCCCTATCCCCGCAAGCATCATTTCACGCACCGCATTTGCTGCATCCGGGCGTAAACAGTCGATTTCCACGTATTCCGGCCAGTATTCGCGGAATTGGCGTTGCCAGGTCAGTTGGCGTTTAGCCAGTTGCCGGGTGGCGGCGATGCCGGTTTCCAACAGTTCTTTGTCGCTGATTTCACCGTCCAGATACGTCCACGCCTGGCGGTAGCCGACGGTGCGCATCGAGGGCATGCCGGGGGTGAGCCGGTAGCGATGACGCAGGGCGGCGAGTTCGCCGGTCAGGCCGTCTGCAAGCATTTTTTCAAAACGTCGGGCGATGCGTTCGTGAAGCGCTGACCGCGACGAAGGAATGAGCGCCACTGTGACCGGGCGGCAGGGCAGGGGGCGAGGAGTGCGCCGGGCGTGAGCTTCGGAGAGCGATTTGCCGGTAGTGAGGACGATTTCCAGCGCGCGCTGAATGCGTTGCGCGTCATGGGGTTTGAATCGGGCTGCGGCGGCGGGGTCGAGGCGGGCCAGTTCGGCGTGCAGCGCGGGCCAGCCTTCCGTTTTTGCGCGCTGGTCGATTTCGGCACGCAGCACGGCGTCGGCCTGCGGCAGGTCGGAGAGCCCTTCTCGCAGCGCCTTGTAATAGAGCATGGTGCCCCCGACGAACAGGGGAATGCGGTTGCGTGCGGTGATTTCTGTCATCAGCCGGTGAGCGTCGTCGCAGAATTTCGCCGCCGAGTAGCTTTCGGTCGGTTCGATGATGTCGATCAGGTGGTGCGGGCACACTGCCAGTTCGGCAGCGTCCGGTTTGGCGGTGCCGATGTCCATGCCGCGATAGACGAGCGCGGAGTCGACGCTGATGATTTCCACGGGCAATTCTCGCGCCAGCGCCAGCGCACAGGCGGTTTTGCCGCTGGCAGTAGGGCCGGGAAGAAAGAGAGCGGGAGGGAGGGAAAGAGGCATCGTGACGTTACCTTACACGACTCGCCGGACTCCCGCCTTTCAGGATACGAGTTGGAGGCGGCTTTTGCCCTGTTGAGCAAGTGTGACAAGACCCCCAACTTTCTGTTAATCGTTGTCGTCTTCGTCAATGAATTATTTTTCGATGGGATTTTGAGTTTCCCACGAGGAGGCAATAGTTCTTCTTTAGGAACATCTGCAAAACCCCTCCTGTCATTCTGCGCGCAGCGAAGCGAAGTCGCAGAATACAGATGCCGAATGGATCCTGCGTTCTGCGACTTCGCGCAGAATGACCGCGCAGGATGACAAATAGTGAATATAGGGTAATGCAGAGGTTCCTTTACGTTGTCGCTTATCGAGATTGTCGTAACGTATTGCGGCTGATACAGTCGGGTTATGCAAAATGGGCTTGAAAGCCATGAACGGGGAGGAACATAATGTCCCAAAAAACAGAACTCAACATTGCAGGGCAGTCTTTGGAGGGTCTCAAAAAAGCCAATGAGCATGGCGCGGAATACTGGAGCGCCCGTGACCTGCAACCTTTGCTTGGATACAGTCAGTGGCGGCGTTTTGAGCAGGCGATTGAGAGAGCGGTAACTTCTTGTAAACAGTCAGGAAATCCACCAGAAAATCATTTTGCCGGCGCCGGCAAAATGATCGACCTGGGTAAGGGGGGACAACGGGATATCGACGATTACCATCTCTCCCGCTTTGCCTGCTACCTGATTGCCCAGAATGGCGACCCGCGTAAACCGGAAATCGCACACGCGCAGAAATATTTCGCTATCCAGACCCGGCGGCAGGAACTCAGCGACCAAGCCGCCGCCGACCAGGAACGCCTTGAGCTACGCAAACAAACCTCTGATCGAGCAGTTGGAACAGCGGCTGGAGGAAAGAGTGTTGTTTACGATTGAGTGGGAATTGGCATGACCATGAAGAACCGCACCATCACCGTTCAAGGGACTGAAGTCACTGTTGTTTCCCGACATGAACAGGACTACATCTGTCTCACTGACATGCTGAAAGCCAAGGATGGCGATTTTTTCATCTCCGACTGGCTGCGCAACCGCAATACTGTTGAATTTCTGGGCATCTGGGAAAGCATCAGCAACCCAGAGTTCAATTACGGCGAATTCGCCATAATTAAAAGTCAGACCGGGCTGAACAGCTACAAATTGAGCGTCAGGGAGTGGGTGGAAAAAACCCATGCTATCGGTCTCCACGCAACAGCTGGACGATACGGTGGCACCTATGCCCACAAAGACATCGCCTTCGAGTTCGGTATGTGGATCAGCGCCGAATTCAAAATCTACCTCATCAAGGAGTTCCAGCGCCTCAAGGAAGAAGAGTCCCGCGCTGCTTCGCTGGAATGGAGTTTCCAGCGGACGCTGGCGAAGGTTAACTACAAAATCCATACCGACGCCATCAAGGAACGATTGATACCCCCGCGTCTGACCAAGGCACAGACCACCGCCGTTTACGCCAGCGAAGCCGATTTGCTCAATGTTGCGCTGTTCGGCATCACCGCTGCTCAATGGAGAGCGGGACAACAAGCCAAGACCGGCGAAGCCGGAAATATGCGTGATACCGCAACGCTGGAGCAACTGGTTGTGCTGTCCAATCTGGAAAGTATTAACGCCGTGCTGATACATCAAGGCTTGTCTTCAGCGGAACGCTTGATGCAGTTGAATGCTATTGCTATTACGCAAATGCGTTCTCTGGTTGGGAGCGATGCACTCAAGCGGTTGCCTCATGCGGGTGTGCAGAAGCAGGTGAAAGCCTGCTGAAGTATGTGAAACCGGGGTCGTTGGAACGTGACATTGCCGCCGCGCATGGTCATCATACGAGTTCGATGAACTGCCGTTGCCTGCCCCTTGTTTTCCATCTTTTTCTCGAACCGTTTTGAAAGTCTGCTCGATGCCCTGTTGGCGCGGATGGAGGCGCTGAGTCGGCAAGGGCCGTTTGCGCGTGTGGAAGTGATCGTGCCAAGGAAGGCGCTTGAAAGGCGCATCGAATTGGCAATGGCGGATCGCTTCGGGATCGGCGCGGGGGTGAGTTTCGATTATCTGGCGCAATGGTTGTGGCGGCAGATTGGCCGTGTCGTGGAAGTTCCCGGCGTTTCGCCTTATGACCCCGATGTGATGATCTGGCAAATTTTTGCCGTGCTGGAAGGGGATTGGCTGAAGAAACACGCGCGGCTGGCGCACTATCTGAAAGAGGCGGACGCGCGGCAGCGTTTTGAACTGGCCGGACGGTTGGCGCGGCTGTTCGATCTTTATTTGTGTTACCGCCCGCAGTGGCTCGAAAAGTGGGCCGATGAAAAGGCCGCGTCCGTGTCGCGGGAAGGAACGCTTCACGAGGACGAAGTCTGGCAGGCCGAGTTGTGGCGGCGCATCGTTCTCAAGGGAGAATCCCGGACGTTCCGGTTGCCGTTCATGAGTTTTCTGCGCAACGTGGCGCAGGGCGCCGACCTGACAGGGGCCGGTTTGCCTGCCGCTGTGGATGTGTTTTGCCTGCCGGATTTGCCGCCGCTTTATCTGAATGTGTTGCGCGCCCTGTCGCGGGTCATGGACGTGCAGTTGTACGTGCTGAATCCATGCTGCGAGTACTGGTTCGATATTGTCGATGCGCGCCGCCTGTCGTGGCTGGCGCGGCGGCGCCGCGATCGTTTTCATGAAACGGGCAACAGGTTGCTGGCGGCCTGGGGCAAGCAGACACAGGCGCAGATCGAATCCTTGTTCGAGGGCGAAAACCTCGTGCGGGAAGAGGCGCAGTTTACGACCCATGCGGGCGCTCACTTGCTGGCGCGGGTGCAAAATGCTTTTCTCGATTTGCAGGAACTCGAAGCGGGCAGCATCCGGCTGGACGAATGCGACCGCAGCATCGAACTGCATTTGTGCCACTCGCGTATCCGCGAACTCGAAGTGCTGCACGACCGCCTTCTGGGATTGTTCAGGGAACGGAAAGATCTGCGCCCGGACGAGGTTGTCGTTCTCATGCCCGATCTGGCCGCCTGTGCGCCGTTGATCGAGGCGGTATTTGGCACTGCGCCGAAGGAACGGTTCATTGCGTGGCGCATTACGGGGCAGGGGGGGACACAGGAAAACCCGGTTGCCCGCGCGCTCGATGACCTGCTGACGCTGGCGGCGGGCAACGCGCCCGCGAGCCGGGTGTTCGATTTGTTGCGTCAGCCGCTGGTGGCGGCGCATTTCGGGTTGCCGGAGTCCGCGCTGGAACAGGTACGCGACTGGATGCGCGAGGCGGGCATCCGTTGGGGGCTGGACTCGGAGCAGGCGGCCGGTACAGGCGATGGGCATACCGTGGAGGCGGGGCTTGCCCGGCTGTTTTTATCCTGGGCGGCGGGGGATGCCGCCGGGCGCGCGATCTTCGCCGGGCAAACCGGTATTCGCCATGCGCCGCGGGGCAGCGCCGGTTTGACGCTGGGCGCGTTCTGGCATTACGCCCGCATCCTGAATGGTTTGCGCACGGCACTGCTGCAAACACACGATGCCGAGGGTTGGAGAGCCGTACTGTTGACCTCGCTCACTGCCCTGATGGGGGATGCGCCGGAACATGCCGAGGAGATGCGTGCCGTATGCGGGGCAGTCAACGCGCTGGTCGACGATATGGCCGGTGGGCGGGAGGCCGGAGGCGCTTTACCGCTCGATGTCGTTCATCTGGCCCTGAGAGAGCGGCTCGATGATGCCGCGCATGGCGGCGTGCCCGGCGGCGCGGTCACGTTCAGCGCCCTGCCTGCCCTGCGCGGCTTGCCGTATCGTGTGGTGTGCGTCATCGGTCTGGACAACGATGCCTTTCCTGTCCGTGTGCGAACGGACGAATTCGACCTCATGGCAGCTTCCCCGCAGAAGGGCGACCGTCAGAGCCGGGATGACGCGCGGAATCTTTTTCTCGATGTCGTGCTGGCCGCGCGCGACGTGCTGCATTTGTCCTGTGTCGGGCGCAGTGCGCGGGATAACGCCGAATTGCTTCCCTCCGTGCTGGTCGACGAACTGCTCGATGCGCTTGCCACCGCCTGCGCGGAGAACCCGACACAACCGGATTCTATTGTCAGGGCCCGTGCCCGGCTGATCGTGGAGCATCCGCTGCAATCCTTTTCGCCGGAGTATTTCGTGGCGGAAGGGAAAAAAGACGGACGCCTTGAGAGTTTTCGCGGCGAGTTCGCCTGCGCGCTCGATGAGCGTTTTTGCCGACAGCGCGATGCCGCGAAAAAAAGGCGCGTGACAGCGCGTTCTCTCGAAGAGGATGAAGACGACGATGACGCTGGAGTGGAAGAGTGCGCCGGGAGGCCGTTTTTCACATCTCCCCTGCCGCCGCCGGATGAGAGCTGGCGCTGTGTCGATCTCATCCGGCTCAAGCGTTTTTTCGACAATCCCTGTCATTTTTTGCTCCGCGAACGTCTGGAACTCGATCTTCCGTCCAGCGAGGAAGAGCTTGCCGATGCCGAACCGTTCGTCCCGGACTGGCAGGCGAGCCGCGCGCTCGCTGACCGCTTGTTGCCTGTTTTGCTGGAGAGGGGGGAGGAAGCAATCGACGATGAAACGCTTTTTTCCCTTGCGCGCGCGGGAAGAGAATATCCGGCGGCAAATCTGGGAGAAAGGGCGCTGCGCCGTGAACTGGTTTCCCTGCGCAGTTTTGCCGACCGGGTGAACATGGCGCTTGCCAAATCCCGCTGCCCGGCGCATTTCGTAAAACTTGAACAAGTTGGATGTTGGGATTCGCTTCGCTCATCCCAACCTACGCGGCTCCATTGCAGCGGTGAACGCGAAACCGAAACCTGGGAATTGCGGGCCGTATTCAACGCATTGCGCGCGGATGGGGCGGTTGCTTACTGGTATGACGACATGCGCGCGCGCAGCGTGCTCTCGGCCTGGCTCGACCATTTGGCGCTCTGCGCCGCGCCTCCGCCGGGGGTGGAATGCCGGACTCGCGGTTTGTTGCGCAAGGGTGAATTCGTACTGGAACCCTTGTCCGTTGCTGACGCGCGCGCGCATCTCGGCAAACTGTTGTCGCTCTACCGCACAGGATTGCGGGAACCGCTGCGCTTTTTCCCGAAATCGGCCTGGGAGTACGTTTGCATCGCCCGAGAGGGCGACGAGGACAAGGCACGCAAAGAAGCGTTCAAGAAATGGGACAGCGGCGATTTCCCCGAAAAGAACCACGCTGCCTATCGGCTTGCCCTGCGCGGCATGTGCGTGGAAGAGGTTCTCAATGAGGGTTTCCGGGAAAATGCCGAAACCGTGTTTGGCGGGCTGTGGGAGGTTTTGAGTCATCCCGTCCTGAAGGCCGGGGATTCTGATTGTGTTCCCTTACAGCCATCCTGATAAACGGATGTTCAGCGACCCCTCGGGGGTAGGGCGATTGCACCTATATATCATATCTGTTTCTTTTTTACGTCTTTCGGAGTTATCTTCATGCTGATTACCTGCCCTGATTGCCAGAAACAGATTTCCGACCTTGCGCCTGCCTGCCCGAACTGCGGGCGTCCGGGGCCGTTTGAGGGGTTGGGGCCGGTAACGCCTGCAAAAGCTGCGATGACGCCTGCACCGGGGGCGAAATCGCGGCGTGGCATGGGGAAGTGGGTTTTAGGGCTGCTGGTAGCCATACTGGTGGCTGGCGGGGTGGGGTTTCCGGTTTTCGGTTCGCCGGAAAAAGAGGAGGCAAGCCTTCAATATCTAAAGATAGGGGGTAGGTGCGGTTACATCAACGCCAAGGGCGAGATGGTGATTGCGCCGAGGTTTGAGTTTGCAGGGGATTTTTCCGCCAATGGTCTGGCGAGGATCCAAGAAAACGGTAAATACGGTTACATCAACGCCAAGGGCGAGATAGTGATTGCGCCGAGGTTTGGGGCTGCAGAGGATTTTTCCGCCAATGGTCTGGCGTTGATCAAAGAAAACGGTAAATACGGTTACATCAACGCCAAGGGCGAGATAGTGATTCCGCCGAGGTTTGAGTATACGAGAGGTTTTTCCGCCAATGGTCTGGCGGCGATCCAAGAAAACGGGAAATGGGGTTACATCAACGCCAAGGGTGAGATGGTGATTGCGCCGAGGTTTGAGGGTGCATGGTATTTTTATGACAATGGTCTGGCGACGATCGAAGAAAACGGGAAATACGGTTACATCAACGCCAAGGGTGAACCCGTTGTATTAACAGACGAGGTATGTGGTGCCGAAGTCCTGAAAAACGGCAAGGGAGAAATAATCTGGCCGGAAAAGACTGAAGTACAGATTTGCGAAGAATAAGCTCATTCCCGCGCGCTTTCCCATTCCGTCATTCCCGCCACCAACTTCACGAACGAAGGCGAAGTAACCGCGCAGGCGCTGAAAGAACGCCGCGAAATGCTGTAAAGGATGGCGGGTTGGATGTAGGTTGGGTTGAGCTTCGCGAAACCCAACGTTTTTGTGGTCGGTTGAATGTTGGGATTCGCTTCGCTCATCCCAACCTACGTGGCTTCGCCCTTGCCTCATTCAACTCTGCCCGCATTCCGTTTTTTCACGACACCCCTGATTTTCAGGACAATAGCCAGCAGGGTGACGCATCCGGCGAGATACAGCAGGGTTGTCCATTCTTCATCGCCGTGTACGGCCAGATCGCCTGCCATAGCGAACAGGGATGCTGCGCCCCAGCAGGATAGAAACACCCCGGACAAACGCTGTATGCGGGTTGCCTGCCAGCATAATATCGCCAGAGCCAGCGCCAATGAACCGCCACTTTCACCGGAGTATGTCATGCTGACGCCAAGCAGTGCGAGGCCGATGGCAGCCCAGCGCATATAAAATGTTTTACCTACCATTCCTGTCAGCGCGTAACGCCCGAAGAACATTGTCAGCATCAATCCGCCAACCCACAGCATATTGCCATCGAGCAGCATGTGAAGAGTCGCTGCTCCCCCAGGAATCATCAGTCGCCGCATGGTGGCGCAACGTAGCCCGTGATAAGGACGCCCTGCCAGCCAGATAAAAAATATCGCGGCTATCGCGCTCCCCAGCTCCACTTCCTGATAAAACGCCCACTCCAAATCCTTATAATTTTCAAGGCGCAGAACTGCCAAAATGAACAACATTGCCAACGGCATCCACAGTAAAACGCTGCGTTTTTCAGGCGTCATGCCCGTCGTCTGCTCAAGGTTATCCATGCTCAAAATTTTCCTGCGGTGTTTTTGGATTAAGTGGAGTTGCCGGGACTTTGCTGCGTCTCGATCCATTTTACGGCTAGGCCACGGCCTGATGGGCTGTGTTGTCGTTGGTTGGGAGAGGCTTGCCGGATTTTCACTGGTTCAGGAAGCGCCATGAACAAAAATAACTCCCAGGCAGGATTGGCGTTGATGCTGGCTGCATTGGCGGCAATCGGGCCATTTACCATCGATGCCTATTTGCCGGCGTTTCCCGAAATAGGGGCGGAGCTGGGCGCAGACAAGGGGGCGGTGCAGGAAACGCTTTCTCTCTACTTGCTCACCTTTGGCCTGATGACGCTGTGGCATGGCGCGTTTTCCGACAGTTTCGGGCGCAAGCGGGTCATTCTTGCCGGGCTGATCGTTTATGCGTTGGCCTCTTTGGGGTGCGCATTGGCAACGAGCATCGAAATGCTTTGGTGGATGCGGATTGCGCAGGGATTGTCTGCGGGGGCGGGGATGGTGGTCAGTCGCGCCATGGTGCGCGATATCTACGCAGAGGGCCCGGGCGCGCAGCAGTTGATGTCCAAAATTGCGCTCATGTTCGCCATTGCGCCTGCCGTGGCTCCGATTATTGGCGGCTGGATATTGCGATTTTTTGGATGGCGCGCCATTTTTGTTTTCCTGGCGCTGGCTGCCATCGGCTTGTGTTTGATATGCAAATGGAAATTGCCGGAATCCCTGCCTCCTGAGAAAAGGCAACCTTTTGCAATCAGCGCCTTGTTCCACGGCTATAAGAACGTTTTTTCCAATGTCCGTTTTCTTTTATTGGCATTCGGGCTGGGCGCTTTTTTTGGGGGTTTTTTCTTCTATGTGCTTTCTGCTCCGGTGTTCATCCGCGAGCATCTGGGGCTGGATGAAACCCAGTTTCATTGGTTGTTTGTCCCCAGCATGGTAGGAACGATGGTCGGGGCGTGGATTTCCGGGCGTATTGCAGGGCGTTGGGATGAGCGGCGCACCTTGCGTCTTGCTTTTGCCATGATGGGTATCGGCGCTTTCATCAATCTTGTCGCTTCCTGCTTCTGGCCGTCTTCCCTGCCGTTTGCCGTGCTGCACTTCATTCCCTACACCCTGGGGGTCGCCATTGCCATGCCCAACGTGACTTTGATGATGCTCGACATTTTTCCGAAAACGCGGGGAATGGCGGCATCCTGCCAAAGCTGTGTGCAAACCACCTTCAATGCCTTTCTGGCTTCCGTGCTCGTTCCGCTGCTGTGGCACAGCCGAACCGGCATGGCCTTCGGCATGGCCGGGCTGGGAATGATGGGCGCAATCATCGTGTTTGGCAGCCTGAAAGCCCGGCGGCAAAAGTAATGGGCAATGCGCGGGGAATCCGTTGGAATATCAAGGTTCCTGCGGAATGGTTCGCTTGTTGCCGTGATGATCGAGCGCTACGTAGGTCAATCTGGCTTCCGTCACTTTGAGCGCCACTGCGTTTTCCGGGTTGCGTTCCACATAGACTTCAACGTCGACGGTGACAGAAGTGTTGCCTGTCGATACCACATCCGAGTAAAAGCTCACCAGGTCGCCTACCGAGACGGGTTGCTTGAAGGCGAAGGAATTGACCGCCACGGTAGCTACCCGCGAGCGGGCGCGGCGGCGTGCGGCGACCGATCCGGCGATGTCGACCATTGACATGATCCAGCCGCCGAACACGTCGCCCGCCGGATTGAGATCGGCAGGCAGAGGGACGACCCGCAACGCGGGCTGGCGTTCGCACGAACACGTTTTTTCCCCTGTTTCGGGGGGTACCGGGATGTTATCACTCACTTTGTTTTACCTCGTGGAGGGAACTATAGTACCGCTGTCATCCGCAGCACCGATATAATACCCAGCTGTTTCGACTTATATTTTCGTATTTTCCCGCTTTCCATGAGTATCGACCCTAAAGCCCTGCTGACCGAACTGATTCGCGCCGCCCTGAAAAGCGTGGCCCCAGAATATGCCGACGCGGCCATTTTGCTGGAACGGCCCCGGCAGGCAGGCCATGGCGACTTTGCCACCAACATTGCCATGCAACTGGCCCGGACGCTCAAGCGCAACCCGCGCGAACTGGCGGGGCTGTTGTGCGCCGAATTGCCGCCTTCCGAATGGGTCGAAAAGGTAGAGGTGGCCGGGGCGGGTTTCATCAACTTTACTTTTACCCCGGCAGTGAAAACTGCGGTGGTGCTTGATGCGCTTTCCCAGGGCAAGGACTGGGGGCGGGGCGCGGCCAGGGGCGTGAAAGTGCAGGTCGAGTTTGTATCGGCCAACCCGACCGGGCCGCTGCATGTCGGGCATGGGCGTGGGGCTGCCTACGGCGCTTCGCTTGCCGATGTGCTCGCTTTTGCCGGGTTTGAAGTGAGCCGCGAGTATTACGTAAACGATGCAGGGCGGCAGATGGACATCCTGGCGTTATCGCTCTGGTTGCGTTATCTGGCGCAATTCGGAATCGAGGTCGGATTGCCGCCCAACGCTTATCAGGGCGAATATGTGGCCGAAATGGCGCGTGAGTTGCGCAATGCTCACGGAGACCGTTTTGCGCGCGTGACGGCCGCTGACGTGCTGGCCGATGTGCCGGAACTGCCACCGTCGGAACGCAGTGATGACAAAGAGGCCAAGGCGCAACGCGAACAACATCTGGATGCGCTGATTGGTAACGCCAGGCGCCTGCTTGGCGAAGATTATCAATGGGTGCACGGTTTTGCCCTCAATGAACAACTCGGCGACGTGCGCGACGACCTGCACGAATTCGGCGTGCATTTCGACAAATGGTTCTCGGAACGCAGCCTCTTCGATACAGGACTGGTCGAGCGCGCTGTTTCCCAACTCGAACACATGGGCCACGTCTATGTGCAAAACGGCGCCAGGTGGTTTCGCTCCACCGCCTTCGGTGACGAGAAGGATCGCGTCGTGCAGCGCGACAACGGCATCTACACTTATTTTGCTTCCGACATTGCCTACCATCTCAACAAGTACGAACGCGGGTTCGATCACATGATCGACATCTGGGGCGCGGATCATCACGGCTATGTGCCGCGCGTCAAGGGGGCGATCAAAGCGCTGGGGCTCGATGCGGCGCGGACGGATGTGGCGCTGGTGCAATTCGCCGTGCTCTACCGCAATGGGCAAAAAACTTCGATGTCGACCCGCGCGGGCGAATTCGTCACCCTGCGCGAATTACGCAACGAAGTCGGCAAGGATGCCTGCCGCTTTTTCTACGTGCTGCGCAAGAGCGACCAGCATCTCGACTTCGATCTCGATCTCGCCAAGAGCCAGAGCAATGAAAACCCCGTGTACTATGTACAGTATGCGCACGCGCGAGCTTGTTCTGCGTTGCGAAAATGGGGGGACGAACAGGCAAAACTGGCGATGGCCGATACCGGCGCTCTGGAAAGCGAACACGAGTTGGGGTTGTGTGCGCGGTTGGCGGTATTTCCAGAGGTCGTGCAGGCGGCGGCGGTTGATTATGCTCCGCATCAGATTGCGTTTTATCTCAGGGAACTGGCGGCTGATTTCCATAGCTGGTATAACGCCGAACGCATGCTGGTTGATGATGAAACCGTGAAACTGGCACGTCTGGCGCTGGCCGGGGCGGTTCGCCAGACGCTGGCAAACGGATTGACTCTTTTGGGTGTATCCGCACCCGAATCAATGTAACAATTACAAGATCGGTGGCGTTGCCGCCGCAGGAACGGAGTTTTTAAGTGAGTCGCAAAAACAGAATTCCACGTTTTTCCAAACGTCCTTCGCACAGCCGGGGTGGAACCATCCTGGGTGTTTTCATCGGCATGATCCTGGGAGCCGTCATTGTCACTGTTGCGGTGTGGCTCTTCAACCGGAGCGACAATCCATTTACCCAAACCTCCTCGACGAAGCAGGCGGCAGAAACTCCCGCCGCCGCACCGTCGGTGACCGCGTTGCCGGGTAAACCGGGGGATGATCCGGTAAAGAAATCGGATCTCACTTTCTTCAACACCCTGCCAACTGGGGAAGACGCGCCTGTGGCGTCGCCAACGCCTGTGACGCCACAAGCGCCTGATGCACAGGGGCAGTCTTCTCCTGTGCCGCCGACACAGGCGGCTCCCATGCAGCAGGTCTACCTGCAATTGGCGGCGTATGAAAACGCGGAGCAGGCGGATGATCTCAAGGCACGATTGATATTGATGGGGCTTGAGCCCATCACGCAGCGGGGGCAATTATCCGATGGGCGAGTTGTGCACCGCATCCGTGTCGGCCCGTTTACTGACCGCGAAGATTTGAAGGCCATGCGCGCCCGGCTGGCTTCGAGTGGCTTCGACGCCGAAGAGGCTACTAATAATTGAGAGATTCTTCAGCCTGTAAGTATTGACCGACAGGCATCATTTTCGTTTCATTGATCTATCCTGCATGGAGTTTTAGCATGAATCGTCGTAATGCCTTGCAACGACTCGGTGTGCTCGCACTGCTTGCCAGCCCGGTTGGCCTTGTCCTGGGGCACGGGCACGGGCATGGGCATGAGCAAAAAGATTTTCAAGAATTGAAATCCGTAATCCCCGTCATGTCACCCGGAGCGGAGGGAAAAATCGAAGTATTGGGATTTTTCCATTACGGTTGCTCGCACTGCCGGGAATTCGAACCGCTGCTTGCGCAATGGGCCGGACGTTTGCCCGGTGACGTGGTTTTCGCGAAAGTCCCAGTGGTCTGGGGAAAGGGTCTCGACGATCTGGCACGCATGCATTACGCGCTCCAGGTCAGTAAGCGCGCCGACCTGCATAAGGCGATTTTTGCTGCCGTGCAGGATCAGCGATTGAATTTTGGCGATCCGAAAGTCGTGCGCAACTGGGCCAAGGCGAACAAACTGGACGTATCGGCCTTCATGGGCATCTACAACTCGAACGGAGTAGATATACACGTGAAGCGCGCCCAACAGACCGGCGGTCGCTACAGAATCGACTCTGTGCCTACCATAGCGGTGGGCGGACGTTTCCTGACTTCGCCGTCCATGACCGGCAGCTATGAAGCTGCGCTCAAAATCGTCGACAGCCTGATCGAACGTGTGCGCAAGGGATGAGCGGGGTAGGGGCGAATAATTATTCGCCCTACAACAACTATTCGCCCCTACAACAAATTTACTGAACTTGCAGTGGTGTCATACAAATTTCCTACATTCGTGACGGTTTCTTTTTCCAGTCAGTCCCCGAACGAAGCACGGTTGCAGGACAAAACGGAAGGAGAGTCTGCCTCTGCCAGCAATCTGAATGAGCGCCGCATTCATCAGCGTTTCGTGGCCAGGTTGCGTGGCGAGCCGTGCTTCTGGGCTTTGATCGGGGAAGAGCGCCTGGCGCTCGACGATTTGTCGCTCAGGGGGTTTGCGCTGCCTGTACTTCCGGCGCTTGTTCCCGGTGCGCAGTTTGATTTCGTCCTGCAACGCGAAGGAGTGCCCGATGCCATTCAGGGGCGTGCCGAAGTCGTCAACGTGTTCGGTAAAGATGCCCTCTCTGCGGGTTGCCGCATCATCGAGTTCGAGGCCGACAGTGCGGAACGTTTGCACGATTGGCTGGTGACGCACGTCATTCTCAACGCCACGGTGCGGATCAACGAGAAGGATGCCGCTGCGATTGTTTCCGGGGGGTCGTTCGTCTGACAATCTACGTAATGCCCGGTAAGGCTCGATGCGGGCCTGAACGGTAAAATAAAACTTTATTGCTTTCTTGAAACCTGCCATGTCTGCCTTGTTTGCCCTCTCTCCTCTCGATGGTCGTTATTCCAACAAACTTGAAGAACTGTGCGGCCATTTTTCAGAATATGGATTGATCTACAACCGGGTGCGGGTGGAAGTTGCGTGGCTGAAGGCGCTGGCTGCTGAATCCGCGTTAACTGAAATTGCCCCGTTCTCGCCTGCCACCCTGACTGAGCTCGATACCGTGGTGGCGCAGTTCAATGACGAGGACAGCGCTGCGGTAAAGGAAATCGAAGCCACCACCAATCACGATGTCAAAGCGATTGAATACTGGCTCAAAAAACGCCTGAGTCATAACGCCGAAGTAATGAAAGTTTCCGAATTCATCCATTTCGCCTGCACTTCGGAAGACATCAACAACACTTCGCACGCTTTGATGCTCAAGGCCGGACGTGACGAAGTCCTGCTGCCCGTGCTCGACAGGGTCATCGAGCGTCTGCGTGAACTTGCCCATCTGCATGCCGAGTTGCCGATGCTCTCCCGCACTCACGGCCAACCTGCCAGCCCGACCACCCTGGGCAAAGAGATGGCCAATATCGCTGCCCGGCTGATCCGTGCCCGCGAGGGAATTGCCAGGGTGAGCCTTACTGCGAAATTCAACGGCGCGGTCGGCAACTACAACGCCCATCTCGCCGCCTGGCCTGATTTCGATTGGGAGAGCTTCAATCGCCAGTTCATTGAATCGTTCGAACTGGAATTCAACCCCTGGACCATTCAGATCGAACCGCACGACACGATGGCGGAATTGTTCGATGCCATGGCGCGCGCCAACACCATTGCCATCGACGCATGCCGCGACATCTGGATGTACATCTCGCTCGGTTACTTCAAACAAAAACTTCAGGCAGGCGAGATCGGCTCCTCCACCATGCCGCACAAGGTCAACCCCATCGACTTCGAGAACGCGGAAGGCAACTTCGGTCTCGCCAACGCGGTGCTGCGCCACTTCAGCGAAAAATTGCCGGTTTCGAGAATGCAGCGCGACCTTACCGATTCCACCGTATTGCGAAACATGGGCGTCGGCTTCGGCCACAGCGTACTGGGCGCTTCCAGCATGTTGCGCGGTCTTGGCAAACTCGAAGCCGATCCTGCGCGGCTGGCTGCTGACCTCGATGCTTGTTGGGAAGTGCTCGCCGAGCCGGTACAAACCGTGATGCGCCGCTTTGGCGTTGCCAATCCTTATGAACAGCTCAAGGAGCTCACGCGCGGCAAGGGCATCACCCGAGATGCCTTGCTTGCTTTCATTGCAATGCTCGATATTCCGCCGAGCGAACGTGAACGCCTGAGCGCGATGACTCCGGCGGGTTACGTGGGCAAGGCAGTTGAATTGGCGCGCCGGGTCTGAGGAAGCGGCGCAATGAGCTTTACCGAAACGCTAAAAACCCTGCCCGGCGTCTCGCATCTGGCGGCCATGAATCTCATCGCTGCCGATGGCGCGGTTGCGGGCACGATAGAAAACAAACCCGGCCAGGCAGGCTCTCTTGCCGTTTACAACCACCTTGCCCAATTCTACGGCGCGATTACACCCGAAGCGGCAAAAAAAGGGCTGGAACTCTACGGCGAGCACAGCGAAGAGGCGCGCCTGAATCCCGGCAAGCATCCCCACATCGACCGCCTGATCGGGTTGATCGAACGCAATGAAACACTGCGGGTAAAACAGGTATTCGCGTGCTGTTAGAGCGTTTTAGATTTGAGTGTTTAGAGCGGTTTTTGTTTAGTCGTGCACAACATGAACTTATTTGCCCGGATTTTTGTGAATTCCTGCTCTTCAAGGTGGTGATGCATTCTGTAGGGGCGTTGCGTGCAACGCCCTTGCATTTACCAACATGCG
>JAITMK010000162.1 GCA_031277415.1 Azoarcus sp. | reverse complement strand
CCAACGTCGGCAAATCCACGCTCTTCAACGCGCTGACGCAAGCCGGCATCGCGGCGGAAAATTTCCCCTTCTGCACCATCGAACCCAACTCCGGCATCGTGCCAGTGCCCGACCCGCGCCTCGACGCGCTCAGCGCCATCGTCAAACCGGAACGAGTGGTTCCCACCAGCGTGGAATTCGTGGACATCGCCGGCCTCGTCGCCGGCGCTTCCAAAGGCGAAGGCTTGGGCAACAAATTTCTGGCCAATATCCGCGAAACCGACGCCCTCGCCCACGTCGTGCGCTGCTTCACCGATGACAACGTAATCCACGTCGCCAACGCCATCGACCCGCGCAACGACATCGAAGTCATCAACACCGAACTGGCGCTGGCCGATCTCGAAAGCGTGGAAAAAGGTCTCGACCGCGCCACCAAACTATCCAAAAGCGGCGACAAGGACCAGCTACGCTTAAAAGAACTGCTCGGTACAGTACGCGCCCATCTCGACCAAAGTCTGCCGGTGCGCAGCCTCAAACTGCCCAAGGAAGATTTGGCGCTACTGCAACCTTTGCACCTGCTCACCGTCAAACCAACAATGTACATCGCCAACGTCGCTGAAAATGGCTTCAGCGATAATCCTTACCTCGACACCGTGCGCGCCATCGCCACCGAGGAAGGCGCGCTGGTGGTGCCGGTATGCAACAAACTCGAAGCCGAAATCGCCGAACTCGAACCCGAGGAAAAAACCATTTTTCTGCAAGACCTCGGCATGGACGAACCCGGCCTCGACCGCGTCATCCGCGCCGCTTATCAACTGCTCGGTCTACAAACCTACTTCACCGCCGGCGTCAAGGAAGTCCGCGCCTGGACCATCAAAATCGGCGACACCGCCCCCAAAGCCGCCGCCGTAATCCACACCGACTTCGAAAAAGGCTTCATCCGCGCCGAAGTCGTCGCCTACGCCGACTTCGTCCAATACAAAGGCGAACAAGGCGCCAAAGACGCCGGCAAATGGCGCCTCGAAGGCAAGGAATACCTGGTACACGATGGGGATGTGATGCATTTCAGGTTTAATGTGTAGGGGTTCCCTACGCCATCGGTGAATAGAGCGGCTTCACCAAGGGCCGCATATCGTCACCGGTGGTAAAGCGCGACGTGGTCAGCAAAAACGCTCCGGCTAATCGCACGGGCGAATACCGCCACCCGAAAACCCTGTTTCTCGCCGATCACCCTCTCTCGGCGGATGGGTAAATATAAAATTTTACCCACTAATATTTCGGTATTACCATGCTGCTGGGAATACTGAGGAATAGAGATGCTACAACAGCTTGACAAAGCAGATATTGTGCGTCGCATGGTTGCACCGCAGACCACTCAGCGGCACAAAGCGGAACTTGGCCAGTTCATGACTCCTTCAAGCGTGGCTCGTTACATGGCGTCACTGTTTCCGCCCAGCGCCTTGCGAGCTTGTCGCTTATTGGACGCGGGCGCGGGCATAGGTACCTTGTCTTGCGCTTTTCTTGATCGCTGGGTCGCTGGCGACTTTGGTTTTGAGTCCGTTGAAGCGACAGCTTACGAAATCGACGAAAAGCTGTGCGGTCATCTTGCGCGACATCTGGGCGGATACAATCGCGTGACGTCGCGCATCGTCATGGGTGACTATATCAAGCTAGCTACCACCAATGACCTGTTCATGGAGATGCTGCCCACGGGCTACACCCATGCCATCCTCAATCCGCCCTACAAGAAAATCAACAGTAGTTCTTTGCACCGCCTGGCTTTGCGGCGTGCCGGGATCGAAACGGTAAACTTGTATTCTGCGTTCGTCGCACTGGCCGTGAGCGACGCCGCGCCAAGTGGACAGATCGTGGCCATCATCCCTCGCAGTTTCTGTAATGGGCCGTATTACCGTCCGTTTCGTGATTTCATCTTTGATCGAGCAGCAATCCACCACATACACCTGTTCGAATCGCGCAATAAAGCTTTTAAGGATGATGATGTGCTTCAGGAGAACATCATCATCCGCTTGGAGCGCGGCGGCCAACAGGGACATGTCACGGTTTCGACCTCTACTGACGATAGCTTTTCAGACCTGACTACTCACGAACACCCGTTCGACCGGATCGTGTTCCCAGATGACCCCGAACGCTTTATCCATGTACCGGCCACGACCGAGAAAAGCGCCATCGAGCTATCGCCCGCCGTACGCTATTCGCTGACAGATATTGGCGTGAAGGTATCAACCGGCCCGGTTGTCGATTTCCGCTTAAAAGATCACCTGTGCGACATGCCCAGGCTGGGGGCCGTCCCTCTGATCTACCCCGGCCACTTGAGTATGACCGGCACCGCTTGGCCCGCGCCAAACTCAAAAAAGCCTAACGCCATCATGCGCAACGACGAAACGGAAAAGTGGCTTTACCCGAACGGGTTTTATTGCGCGGTACGTCGATTCTCAGCGAAGGAAGAAAAGCGCCGCGTGATGGCAAGCATTGTTGACCCCACCGCCTTTGGTGACCATGCGATGTTGGGTTTTGAAAACCATATGAACCTGTTTCACGAGAATAAACACGGCTTGCCTGAGGCACTGGCCCGCGGCTTGGTTGTATTCCTGAACACGACTGCGGTAGATGAGCATTTCCGGCGTTTCAACGGCCATACACAGGTTAATGCAACCGACCTCAAGATGATGAAGTATCCAAGCCGTGACACGCTGGTCCGGCTTGGCGAGTGGGCCATGCAGCAAGATATGCTGACACAAGAACAGATCGACACCAAGCTGGAGACACTGACTGCATGAGCAGCCCGAACGATCACACCGAGGCCGCACAGCAAATCATAGTTTCCTTGGGCCTGCCCCGATCGCAGCAGAACGAGCGTTCCGCTCTGTGTCTGCTGGCCTTGCTGAATCTCACGCCAGGCAAGTCATGGGCCGACGCGGAAAACCCGCTTGTGGGTATTACGCCTATCATGGACTGGGCGCGAGAGCACTACGGCAAGGAATACGCACCTAACACCCGCGAGACAGTACGCCGTCAGACCATGCACCAATTTTGCGACGCTGGCATCGCTCTCTACAACCCCGATCAACCCGACCGCCCGGTAAATAGTCCGAAGGCAGTCTATCAAATCGAACCCGCCGCGCTGGCTTTGCTGCGTACCTTTGGCACGAAAAAATGGCGTCGCAACCTTGCGTCATATCTATCCAAACGAGAGACACTAATTGCTCAATATGCCAAAGAGCGCGAGCAAAACCGCACTCCTGTTGAGATTGCACCCGGTCTCCAAATTACCCTTAGCCCAGGCGAGCACAGCGAACTGATCCGAGCCATCATTGAGGATTTCGCTCCGCGCTTCGCGCCCGGTAGTGTACTGGTCTATGCTGGTGACACGGGCGACAAGTGGGGTTATTTCGATGCCGACTTACTGGCCAGGCTAGGGGTCGATGTGGACTTGCACGGCAAGATGCCCGATGTAGTGCTGCACTACACCGTGAAAAATTGGCTGCTACTGGTGGAGTCCGTCACCCGTCACGGGCCGGTCGATGGAAAGCGGCACGCCGAGCTTGCCAGGCTGTTTGCCGGATCAACTGCTGGGCTGGTCTATGTAACCGCTTTTCCAAATCGGGTAATCATGGGCCGTTACCTTGGCGAAATCGCATGGGAAACCGAAGTGTGGGTTGCTGATGCACCCTCTCATTTGATCCATTTCAATGGCGTGCGATTCCTTGGCCCTTATTCGACCTGAGGATAGGCAGGAAATGAACCTGCTGCTGCACGGCCTCGAAACGCCGCAAATCGCCTACGGCAACACACTGGAACGGCGGGGCGGACGTGATCGCCAAGAGCTACAACCTGGACGTGAAAAACCCGAATGCCAAGCAGGAACTGGAGCACATCGCCCCAGCGGCATTGGTGACACGGATGCGGCAATATGAGAATGAAGCGATGCGGTTGTTGGGGGGAAGATGCTATTTGATAGGATATAGCAGTATTCAAATTGCGAGGTGGGCAGGGAAAATCCATGTACTTGGCTCAATTGAACATCACGAACTTTAGAAAACTCAAGAGCATTGAGCTTCAATTCAGGCCGGGGCTGAACATCATCGTCGGGGCTAATAATGTCGGCAAGACAGCTATCGTCGATGCCCTTCGTGCACTTCTAGCCGGTCACGATGAACCATATCCTCGATTTGACACCAACGATTTGCATTGCCCAAAGGGTGGAATCCCAGCTGGAGAAATCAGTTTTCACTATATTTTCAAGGGACTCGATGCTGATGACGAAGCTGATTTTCTTCCTGCACTAAAGCCTGATACGTCGGGCAACCTTGAAGCGCACATTACTGTGCGCTACTCCGATGCAGACAAGGCCGGTCGGTTTCGCATCAAGCGTTGGTGTGGCGACCATGAGGATGTTGGGCTAACGTCGGATATGGCGGAAAACTTGCGCGGCGTGTACCTACCACCGCTGCGCGATGCTTCGCAAGGGCTCAAGCCAAGTAGAACTAGCCAGCTTTCCAGACTGTTTCGCCTCCTGACCGATAAGGATGGACAAGATGGCATCAACTCCGCGCTGAAAAAATTAGATGACGAGCTCAAGACACAGCCCCCGGTCATCAGCACCCATTCGGCCATCCACACACGACACAACACAATGCTTGGCTCTGCATTGGCCCAAGCCTTGGAAATTGACCTGAGCGCGAGTGATTTCCAGCGCCTCGCATCGCGGCTTTCACTGCTTGCAGATACGTTCGATATTGAACAAAACGGGTTAGGTTTCAACAATTTGATCTATATGGCCGTCGTTCTTAGCGAACTGGCTATCAACCCAGATGCAAGCTATAGAAGCCTCATTGTCGAAGAACCAGAGGCGCATTTGCATCCACAGTTACAAGCTATCCTTCTGCGCTATCTGGAGTCTATCCACGCCGCGAATGGAGAGAAGCCCGTGCAACTTTTCCTTACCAGCCACTCTCCGAACTTCGCCAGCATCGCC
>JAITMK010000151.1 GCA_031277415.1 Azoarcus sp. | reverse complement strand
GCAAATCTGGGTGGCAGGCGGTATCGGCATCACGCCTTTCCTGGCAAGAATGGAAGAATTCGCCCACCGCGAGCCATCAAAAATCGCGGTAGACCTGTTTTATTGCGCCAGAAACCCCGGTGAAGCTTTCATCAATAATCTGAAGCAACTCGCCGGTGCAGCCGGTGTGTCTTTGCACATAGTCCTCGATGGACATGACCGTCGGCTGGATGCCGAAACGCTCTGCGCCAGAGTGCCGGAATGGAAAAATGCCTCACTATGGTTCTGCGGCCCCTCGGGATTCGGCCGCGCCTTGCGTCAAGGACTAGTGCCGCGCGGCTTCGAGGCGGGACGTTTTCATCAGGAATTGTTCGAGATGCGTTGATTGTTGGGGCAAAATTCTTGGCGGTGTCTCAGTTTGAAACTGATACACCGCCAAGTTATGTTATGAGTTGACATCCACTTGCATTGAAAGATATAGTCCCAGCGACTAGCTCCCCATCGGACTTGGCCGCAAGGCCCCCGGTGGGGTTTTCCGTTTCTGGGGGTATAGATGACAGAACAAATCCCAACGGTTGCGCCCGAAAAGAAATATTCAATGGCGTTTTTCGATGCCCAGAATCTCTACCAGCACGCGAAGGAAGCTTTTTACGACGGCATCGATAAGCGGTACACACATCCCAGTTTTGACCCGAAGAAGTTGCACACCGCAGTGGCAGAAAGTCATGGATACACGCCTACGCTAACTCGCTTTTACTCTGGCATTCCCCACATCAGCGATAACGAAATGTGGGGTGGCTACTGGAATAACCGTGTTCTGGCACTGAAACGATCTGGGGTTAATGTCACAACACGAAAGCTTCGCTACCACAAGGAAGATGTGGGTACTGGGATTATCACTATTCCACAAGAAAAAGGGGTGGATATTCGTATCGCACTAGACCTGATGAAGTGTACGATGCGCAAGTAATTTGATGCTGTGTTCATATTTAGCCAAGACCAAGATTTAAGTGAAGTGGTTCACGAGATCAAGGAAATTGCCAAACAACAGGAGCGATATATCAAGATTTATTCGGTTTATCCGGTCAGTCCCCGAGCCTCTGTCCAGCGTGGTATTGATGGCGCTATCTGGATCAAAATGGATAAGGCGCTTTACGACGCATGCCTTGATCCGAAAGATTATCGCCCTGCGAAATTTCAATCGAAGATATAACTTGTTTGTTGCGGCTAACCTTTATTCCATCTGGCTTTAGCCGCCTTCCTCGCAATCTCAGATCGTTCCTCGGCAGATAGCTTCTTTGCACGGGCAGCGCCGCCCTTGATGCCGCCAAGCCGACCAAGTTCGACCGCAGCCTGATTCTTCTCTGACGGTGGTTTGGTTTTTGGCGCATCCCCCATAGCTTCATCGACGATGCGCTTTGCGAGTTGGTTTAGGTCCAGCCGACCTGTGCTTGAGCGTTTAGGCATAATGCTCGGTATGCACAAGTCGGCTGGCCTCGTCAATGCTGCAAGATTTCAAAATGTTTCAATCCACGCCCGTAACCGTGCGACAACGACGCTTGGAAGAGGTTACGCCTCTCCCAAGCGGAATTATCCCCCTAAGGAACCTCTGCATTACCTGGCATCCCGCGAATGTAGGGGCAGGCCTTGTGCCTGCCCATGCGGCAATAGGGCACCTGAAACAGGGCAACCACAAGGGTTGCTCCTACACCCGGCAATTGGAATGGGGTTTTGCAGGGATTCCCTAAAGGGGGAGGTTCCAAACCGAAGTTAGTTTTCGATGAGGCACTACCCGTGGTCAGATAGTCAACATTTCAAAATGAGGCACCACCAAATTTTTACAGCAATCGCAACTTCCTCTCATGAACGTTATCATTCAGGGTTTATCAGTCTGGCTTCCGCTCTCCGAGGTACCTCCGTCATGATTTTCGATATTGACAACGAAACGCTTCCCCGCGAAGAACTCAAGGCTCTGCAACTGTTCCGCCTTCAGGATATGGTGGCGCGTTGCTACGAAACAGTGAAGTTCTATCGCGAAGCGATGGACGAGTTGGAAGTCAAGCCGCATCACATCCAGACACTCGCCGACGTCAAGCTGTTGCCGTTCACCAAAAAAGAACAATTGCGCGACAATTACCCTTACGGCATGTTCGCCGTGCCCCGCGATCAGGTCATCCGGCTTCATGCTTCTTCCGGCACTTCCGGCAAACCCGTGGTAGTCGGGCATACGCGGCGGGATATCGTCAATTGGGGCCAGATGGGCGCGCGCTGTCTTGCCGCCGCAGGCTTGCAGCCCGGAGACCGTTTGCATAACGCCTACGGCTACGGCCTTTTCACCGGCGGTCTGGGACTACACGGCGGCTCCGAAACGCTCGGCATAACGGTCATTCCGATGTCTGGCGGGCAAACACAGAAACAGGTCATGCTCCTGCAAGACCTCGCTCCGGACGCCATGTGCTGCACCCCTTCCTATGCGCTCAACATCGTGGAAGAAGCCGAAAAACTGGGCGTCGATATTCGCAAATTGCCTTTGCGGGTCGGCCTGTACGGTGCAGAGCCGTGGAGCGAAGAAATGCGTTATGAACTCGAATCGCGCATGGGCATTGACGCGCTCGATATTTACGGCCTCACAGAACTCATGGGTCCCGGTGTAGGCATCGAATGCCTGGCGGCCAAAAAAGGACTGCACATCTGGGAAGACCATTTCCTCGTCGAATGCGTCGATGTCGACACCGGGGAGCCGCTTCCCCCCGGAGAAAAGGGAGAAATCGTCATCACCTCGCTCACCCGCGAAGCTTTCCCGATGATGCGCTTCCGTTCCCGCGATGTTTCGATACTCGATCCCGCGCCCTGCAAATGCGGGCGTACCCACGTGCGCATGAATCGCATCACGGGCCGCTCCGACGACATGCTCATCATCCGCGGCGTCAATGTCTTCCCCACCCAGGTCGAAGCCATTCTGATGCGCACCGAAACGCTTTCTCCTTTCTACCAACTCGAAGTTTTCCGCCAGGGGCACCTCGATTCCCTGCGCATCAACGTCGAAGCCAGCCCGCCCCTGTACGCCAAGGGACAGGATTACATGGATCGCGTATCAAGCAAGGTACAAAAAGATATCAAGGACTTCATCGGTATCTCCTGCGAGGTCAAAATCCATCCCACCGGCGCAATCGAACGTTCGATGGGCAAGGCAATCAGGGTCATTGACCACCGGAAGGAGAAAAAGTAGGGGCGGCAACCTGCCGCCCGTGTTCTCTCTCCGATGCGAAGCATCGCAAATTCGATAGCCTCCCTCCCGAGGCAGGTGGCACGCCGAAGGCGTGACGGAGGGAGTTCAGCGTTTCAGGTTATCCCCTGCGGGGATGACGGAAAAAACGCCGAACATGCACGGCCTCGTCGGATTAAGGCTACCCCCTATACCGCATGACCCGCCGCAAACCTCTCCATGAACCGTACCAGCGCCTCGACGGCCTCCAGCGGAACGGCGTTGTAGAGTGAGGCGCGAATGCCGCCCACGGATATGTGGCCTTTCAGGCCGATGAACCCCGCTGCTTCGGATTCCTTGACGAATTGTGCTTCCAGTTCCGGCGTGGGCAGACTGAAGGGGATGTTCATGACGGAACGGCAGGTGGCATCGACCGCGTTGCGGTAAAAACCGTTGCTGTCGTCGATGGCTGCGTAGAGCCGCCGCGCCTTTTCCCGGTTAATGGCGGCAATGGCCTCCAACCCGCCCTGTGCTTTCAACCACTTGAACACGAGTCCGGCCATGTGGATGGCAAAGGTCGGCGGGGTATTGAGCATGGAGCCGCTATCGGCCTGTTTGCGGTAGCTGAGTTGCGCAGAAAGGTTTTCCCCGGCGCGATCCAACAAATCGGCGCGCACGATGACGAGCGTGACGCCCGACGGCCCGATGTTTTTCTGCGCGCCCGCGTAGATCAGGCCGTAACGGCGAACGTCCAGCGGACGGGAAAGGATGTGCGAGCTCATGTCGGCAACGAGAGGCACGTCTGATGGCGCGAGGGCGTCGAAAAGGCGCGCTTCGGTTTCGTCAAACACTTCGATGCCGTGAATGGTTTCATTGGTGCAAAGGTGGACATAGGCGGCGTTCTTATCGAACACAAGACGCTCGATGTCGGGCAGGCGCGTAAACTTGCCGCTTTCTTCTTTTGTAGTAGCGACGAGCCTTGCCGCGCCAAGCCGGGCGGCTTCCTTGTGCGCCTTTTTCGACCAGGAGCCGGTAACGAGGTAATCGGCGCTTTTACCGGCCGAGAGATTCAGCGGCACTTGCACGAATTGCAGGCTTGCCCCGCCTTGCAGGAAGAGCACCCGATAGTGATCGGGAATCGCCAGCAGTTCACGCACGTCGGCTTCAGCGGCTTCGATAACGCTCATGAAGGCTTTGCCGCGATGGCTCACCTCCATGATGCTCGCGCCGACGCCGTGCCAATCGAGGAATTCTTCCCGGGCTTGTTGCAGCACTTCGAACGGAAGCGCCGCCGGACCGGCGCTGAAATTCCAGGCGCGTGTCACTGGGGTGCCTCGCCGTTCTCCGCTGGTGGACTTTCGCCTTGTTCCGCGTCGTCATCGGCAGAAACGGCATCGATATCGACATCCGATTCAGCCACGATTTCGATGCTGGCAAGCGCGGAGCCTTCGTCGATGTTGATGAGGGTCACGCCCTGAGTAGACCGCCCCATTTCGCGGATGCTTTCGACATGAGTACGGATCAACACACCGGTAGTGGAAATGAGCATGACTTCATCGTTCGGTTCGACCAGCGCCGCGCCCACGAGCGCGCCGTTGCGTTCGGAAGTCTGGATGGCGATCATGCCCTTGGTTCCGCGCCCGTGGCGGGTGTACTCGGACACCGGTGTACGTTTGCCGTAGCCGTTTTCAGTGGCGGTAAGCACAGAATGGATTTCATCACGGGCCACCAGCATGGCAATGACGCGCTGGCTGTCTTCCAGCGCCATGCCGCGCACGCCGCGCGCGTCCCGACCCATCGGTCGCACGTCGGTTTCGGCAAACCGCACGGCCTTGCCCGCATCGGAGAAAAGCATCACATCGCAACTGCCGTCGGTGATCGCCACGCCGATCAGGTAATCGCCTTCATCGAGACTGACGGCGATGATCCCGGCCTTGCGCGGATTGGCAAAGGCCGTGAGCGCAGTTTTCTTGACCGTGCCGGCGCTGGTTGCCATGAAGACGAAGTGTTCTTCGTCGAAGGTCTTGACCGGCAGCACAGCGGTGATTTTTTCGCCTTCGAGAAGCGGAAAGAGATTGACGATGGGTTTTCCGCGCGCGTTGCGTGTGCCTTCGGGCACCTCGAACACCCGCAGCCAGTAACAGCGGCCCCGGTTGGAGAAACACAGCATGGTGTCGTGCGTATTGGCAACGAACAGCCGGTCGATGAAATCTTCTTCTTTCATCGAGGTGGCCTGCTTGCCGCGCCCGCCACGCCGTTGGGCGCGATAGTCGGCGAGCGGCTGGCGTTTGAAGTAGCCCGCATGCGAGAGCGTCACCTCCATGTCTTCGGGGGCGATGAGGTCTTCGAGGTTGATCTCGGAGGTATTGAGCACGACTTCGGAGCGGCGCGGATCGCTGAACTGGTTTCTGACCGCAGTCAATTCGTCCACGATGATTCCGGTGATGCGCTCCGGGCGAGCGAGGATGTCGAGCAAGTCAGTGATGAGGTCGATGACTTCGCGGTACTCCACCACAATTTTGTCTTGCTCCAACCCGGTCAGCCGTTGCAGGCGCAGTTCGAGAATCGCTTGCGCCTGTGCTTCCGAGAGACGGTAGCCTTGCGCGGAAAGTCCGAATTCGGCGGGTAGATTTTCCGGGCGGAAACTGTCGGCCATTGCGCGGGCAAGCATCTCTTCGACGAGCATCGAGCGCCAGGTGCGCGCCATCAGTTCGCGTCTGGCGTCCGCCGGAGTCGGGGCAGCCTTGATGAGCGCAATGATTTCATCGACGTTGGACAGCGCCACGGCCAGACCTTCGAGCACATGACCGCGTTCGCGCGCCTTGCGCAGTTCAAACACGGTGCGGCGGGTAACGACTTCACGCCGATGTTCGAGGAAGCTCATCAACAGTTCTTTTAGGTTGAGAAGCTTCGGCTTGCCATCGACCAGGGCCACCATGTTCATGCCGAAGGTCTCTTGCAACTGCGTATGCTTGAAGAGCTTGTTCAGCACCACTTCGGGCATTTCGCCGCGCTTGAGTTCGATGACCAGACGCATCCCGGATTTGTCGGATTCGTCCTGAATGTGGGCAATGCTCTCGATGCGTTTGTCGTTGACCAGATCGGCGATTTTCTCCTGCAAGGTCTTTTTATTGACCTGATAGGGCAGTTCATCAACGATGATCGCCTGCCGGTCGCTGTTGCCGATCGGCTCGAAATGGGTACGCGCGCGCATTATCACTTTGCCGCGTCCGGTGCGATAACCCTCGTGCGCGCCGGCCAGACCGTAGATCAGGGCGCCGGTAGGGAAATCGGGAGCTTTGACGATTCCGATGAGGGTATCGATATCCGTTTCCGGCTCGGCGAGCAACTGAAGGCAGGCATCGATGATTTCACCGAAATTGTGCGGAGGAATGTTGGTCGCCATCCCCACCGCGATTCCCGCCGAACCATTGATGAGCAAGTTGGGAACGCGTGCGGGAAGCACCAGCGGCTCTTTTTCCGAACCGTCGTAGTTGGGGCCGAAATCCACCGTTTCCTTGTCGATGTCGATCAGCATTTCGTGCCCGATGCGGGCCATGCGGATTTCGGTGTAACGCATCGCCGCCGGACTGTCGCCATCGACCGATCCGAAGTTACCCTGACCGTCGATAAGCATGTAGCGCAGGGAGAAGCTCTGCGCCATGCGCACAATGGTGTCGTAGACCGCCGTATCGCCGTGCGGGTGGTATTTACCGATTACATCACCGACGATACGCGCAGATTTCTTGTAAGCGCGGTTCCAGTCGTTCGAGAGTTCGTGCATCGCAAACAACACGCGACGATGCACGGGTTTGAGGCCATCGCGCGCATCCGGTAGCGCCCGCCCGACGATCACGCTCATCGCATAATCGAGATAGGCGTGCCGCATCTCTTCTTCAAGGCTGATGGGGAGTGTTTCCTTGGCGAACTGTGTCATGCGCGGCGACAAGCGGGCTGAACCGCTGATGTTGAAACGAAACGGATTATTATATCACGTGAGACAGGTCCGGATTGAGATTCGCCCTCCTGAGGATGCTTTGATTTATTGGACTATCTACCCATAAAGCACGACGCTATCCCCTCTCCCGCCCCTTCGGGGCACCCTCTCCCGCAAGCGGGAGAGGGACTCGGGGCTCTGAATGACAAGCGATGGAAGCAGAGTAATGCCGGAGTTTCTTTAAAGATTCTCTGCAAAACCCCATCTGTCATTCTGCGCTTAACAAGAAAATGACGCATTTTGTAGGGGCGAATAATTATTCGCCCCTACGGGACCGTGCATGCTCGACGTTTCCCTGTCATTCCCCTGTTAAAGATTCTCTGCAAAACCCCTCCTGTCATTCTGCGCGCAGCGAAGCGAAGTCGCAGAATCCAGACGCCGCGTGGATCCTGCGATATCAAGCAGGATGACAAATGGTGGATATAGGGAGTAATGCAGATATTCCCTAAAGGCTTCCCGTTATTGCTTTACCAGCTCCACACGCCGGTTCTTGGCTTTGCCTTCCTCGGTACTGTTGTTGGCAATAGGCTTATCAAGGCCAAAGCCTTCGGCGGAGATGCGCGACTTGTCAATGCCCTTGGCGACGATGGCATTCATTACAGCGTTGGCGCGATCATCGGAAAGTTTTTTGTTGTGGGCGGCAGTTCCAACATTATCGGTATGGCCTTCCAGCTTGACCCGCATGCTGGATCTGGACTTCAGGGCAGTCACGACTTCATCGATCAGTTCATTGGATTCCGGTTTGATGGTGGACTTGTCGGTATCGAAATTGATGTATAGAGCGATATGGCCTTCTTTCTCCAGCTTGTGGACGATGGTGTCCGCATCCAGAATCACTACGTCCCTCTGTAGTTCAGCAGGTTCGAGAATCCATACCCTATACCATTCTCCGTCATTGGCCGATTCGACGACCATGTAGTACTGTTTTTTATTGTGTGAGAAAGAGGCATGAAGATTTCTGCCATCCTCGTAAAGAGTTTTACCTCCCAGTTGGGTCACTACGGCCTGATAGTTACGCACTATCTGAAGGTTGCTTGGTCTGGTTTCTTTACTGCCTTTGTACTTGTTGTACCAAGTATGAACGCGGTTACCTTCATACGTTGTTTCAACAAAACCTTTGCCTTCAGGTTTTGGAGACTTGATCTTGAGTTGCTCAAAGTTTCTTTCCTGTCTCCAAAGCTCATAGTTCGGCATGCCCCGGAACATGTAGTCTTTTGATGGCTCTTTCGCCGCTTGAGCTGAAAGAATCACTACGTCTCTCTGTAGTTCAGCAGGTTGGAGAATCCACACCCTATACCATTCTCCGTCATTGGCCGACTCGACGACCATGTAGTACTGTTTGTCATTACGTGAGAAAGAGGCATGAAGATTTCTACCATCCTCGTAAAGAGTTTTGCCTCCCAGTTGGGTCACTGCGGCCTGGTAATTGCGCACTATCTGAAGGTTGCTTGGTCTGTTCTCTTTACTTCCTTTATAGTTGTTGTACCAAGTATGGACGCGGTTACCTTCATACGTTGTTTCAACAAAACCTCCGCCTTCAGGTTTTGGAGATTTGACCTTGAGTTGTTCAAAGTTTCTTTCCTGTTTCCAAAGCTCATAGTTTGGCATGCCCCGGAACATGTAGTCTTTTAATGGCTCTTTCGCCGCTTGAGCTGAAACGACAAAAGCTTGAGCTGAAACGACAAAAAACAGAAGCAGTGATAACGCTTTCAAAAACTTTTTCATGGCCTCTCCTCGATGATTACAGAATTTGCCTATTCGGCATCATTCTTCGCTTTTTGCTTTGCTTGACTACATCATACGCGCAGATCATGCTGTCTCGTATGCCTGAAAGTGACAATGTAATTCAAGATGATCGCAATGTCAAAAAATGTCTGGACGCAGATAGTGTCAGTTTGAAAAATGATGCGAGCATGTAAAGTACTCATGATCGATCTGAACAATGGGAAAGAGCGCAACGACAAATGAACAGCCGTCGCACGCACTGAATCAGTACAATGGTTTCATGTCACCTGAGTTCTCTGAAATCAGCGCCGCTCGGGTTCTGAAATACGCGCAGACCAAATTCCGGGATGACCGACAACAGATGATCGAAGATATCCGACTGGATATCTTCATAGTTTGCCCATGCTGTTGTATTAGCAAAGCAATATATTTCCAGCGGCAAACCATTTCCCGTTGGACTCAATTGACGAACAAGCAACGTCATCTGTTGATGAATTCCAGCATGGTTTTTTAGATATCGCGCAACATACGCACGGAAAGTGCCAATATTCGTCAACCGGCGGTAATTGACTTCTTCTTTCGTTCCGAGGTTCGTGTTCCAATTCTGAATCTCATTCAGCTTGGCGCTTAGATAATCATCGATCAACACGAAACGCTCAAGCCGTTGAAAATCTTTTTCTTCCAAAAAACGAATGCTTTGCTGGTCGATATATAAACAACGCTTTATTCGCCGCCCTCCTGACTCCTGCATACCGCGCCAGTTTTTGAAAGATTCGGTAATCAACCGCTTGGTCGGAATCGTCGTAATCGTTTTGTCCCAATTCTGCACCTTCACCGTATGCAATGCGATATCGATCACGTCGCCATCGGCGTTCAATTGCGGCATTTCGACCCAGTCGCCGACACGGATCATATCGCTCGAACTGATCTGGACACTGGCCACAAGCGACAACAACGTATCCTGAAAAATCAGCATCAATACGGCGGCCAGTGCACCCAGACCGGAGAACAGTATCAAAGGTGAACGATCAATCAGGCTGGCAATGATCAATATCGTCGCAACGGCAAAAATCAAGATTTTTACAACCTGGATATAACCTTTGATTGGACGACGATTCGCATTCGGCCGATACTGATAAAGCTTGTTAATGAAGTCGAGCAAGCTGCCTAACGCCAGCGCCAACGTAAGCACAATGAAGGCACTACATACATTTTGTACGACAGTAATCAAGTCCGCCGGAAAGCCTTTAATAAAACGGATGCCAACGTAAATTATCAGCGCCGGAATCACGTTCGACAGGCGTGTAATAAAACGCATCGGTGAAGCATCTGGCCGATTCGACAGGAGCGTGCCAAAAATCCACTTGTGACACCAACGCGACAAAACGGCTTTGCTTACCCAGTGCGTCGCCAACGCGGCGAGAACAAGAAAACAAGCCGCCAGCAACGTATGAAGTTGCGAAAATTGTTCAAACCACGTTAGGGACTCGTTCATTTCGATTTCACTCCTCACAAATCATGTATTTACATGAGGAAGGCCGCAACTGCATACCCGGCTCAACCGGCTTGCCGCGCCAGGCAGGCTGCGGATCCAGGTCGCGATTGCGGGCGAGTGGGAACTTGGGTTTTCTGGTGGCCATGGGCGGTGTCCAAATTTACTTAACGACAACCACTAAGTAAAAAAAAGTCGCTTTCTTTACTTAGTGAGGAAGTTAAGGAAAGGTTTGCGATCACGTCTCAGGCCCAAACAGGTCGAGGTAAGCCCCAAATACATAGACGCGATCCCGTTCCTGCCCGGTAATTTCAGTTAAAATCTTCAATCGAATCAATTCCTTAATCAATGTTTGGGCGGTGGGGTCAGTAATATTGAGTTCGCCCAGTGCGCGGTTAGCGGCTTCCAGCAACACATTGATCTGCGAGTCTTCCCATTGCCAATCGTGATCGACCGGCACCGGCTCGAAGCTCTTGTATTGCAGCCGCTGTTGCCAGCGGCCAGGTTTGAAGGTTTCGAATTTCATAGGGCGGCTTCCACAGGCGGCGCTTCGCCGGTCAGGATGCGGTAAAGCGGTTCGTTGATGTAGTAATTGGAACGGCCAATCTTCAGCTTGCGCAGAAAGCCGCCGGAAGCCAGCACATCCAGATAACGAGTCGCGGTCAGGCGTGAAACTTCCAGATCGCGTTGCAGAAATTCGATCTTGGTGTAAGGGTGCGAGAACAGGTTGTTGATCAAATCCTGGCTGTAGAACTTGTAGCTGTCGCGAATGCGATGCTTGGTGTCCATCAGCGCGGCCTTGATCGCCTGAACAGTGGCGATGCCGTCTCTGGCGGTGCGCTCCACAGCGCCGAGCATGTACAGTACCCATTGTTCCCACTGGCCGCGCCCGCGCACGTCTTGCAGCAGCCGGTAATAGTCGGCCTTGCTGCGCACGATGGCGCGGCTGAGATACAGCACCGGCGTGTCCAGCAAGCCTTCCTTGACCAGGTAGAGCACGTTGATGATGCGCCCGGTGCGGCCATTGCCGTCGTAGAAGGGATGGATGCTTTCGAATTGGTGATGGATGAGAGCCATCTTCACCAGTGGATCGGCGGCGAAAAGCTCGTCATCGTTGATGAAGCGTTCCAGATCGCTCATCAACGTTGGCAGCAAGTCCGGCGTTGGTGGAGTATAGACCACGCGACCCTCGCCATTTTTCAACACCGTTCCCGGCACCTTGCGGTAGCCAGCCCGGTTTTTCTCCAGTTCGGACTGGATTTCGATGATGTGATTACCGGTGAGCAGGCCAGAGGCGCGCACGTCCTCGAAGCCGACGCGCAAAGCGCGGTTGTAGCGCGCCACTTCCTTGGCAGCAGGGCTGGCAGCGGTATCTTGCGCGGCCTCGCGGAACAATTCGTCATGAGTGGTGACGAGGTTTTCGATCTCGGAACTGTCCTTGGCCTCTTGCAAGCCCAGGGTACTGATCAGGATGTTCTGGTTGGGCATGGAAGCGGCCACGCCCTTGAACTCGGCCAGGGCGCGGTGCGTGGAAACCAGCCGCTTGAGGATGGCGGAGGTCTCGAACCGGGTCGGGTCGAGGTGTTCCAAGGCTTGCATGAGTGGGAATGTGTTCACAAAAAGTGGTTTCCTTTACTAGAGAACCTTGACCTGTATACATTTTGCCATTTTCTATACATTTTTTGGGGATATGTATAGAAAATCGCGGTTTATGCGCCCATTCCGGCCAGCATTTTCTCAAACTCCGCTTGTATTTCGTCCGCAAAGTCATCCTGCATCTGCTACACATCCGTGAATTTGGCGCGACTTCCGGTACCCGGGGATGGTTTGCCAATCTGCTTGAACACGCGTCTCGCGCTTGTCTCCACAATTTATGGCAGAGTCAAACGAGACAGGCGCCCCAAGACCGTATCGAGGAATCCCCTGCCTTCAGGCAGGGGGAACTCAAAAGACAGAGCCGATAACGTAGCATTACATCACCGATCCTGGAGAAACCAGCATGACCGACATCGTCCACCATGAATCGCAGAGCCGCTTCGAGCACATCGCCGACGGTCACGTCTGCGAACTCGACTACCAACTCGACGGCCAGTGCATGAGCATCCTGCACACCATCGTTCCGGCCGAGGCAGGAGGCCGGGGCATCGCCGCCCTCCTCAACCGCGCGGCGCTCGACACGGCTCGCAGCCGGGGTTGGCGCGTGCAGCCGGTCTGCTCCTACACAGCCACCTACATCCAGCGCCATCCCGAATACGCCGACCTTCTCGATTGATGCGAACACCGGAAACCGTCACGTAACACGGCTGTACGAAGGCAGCCGTGCTGTCAGGTACTCCATCTGATCCGCCAGAATCCTCCGGCCAGATAGAATGAAGTGCTCGAACCGGCACGGTTCATAAGGGATGTACAGCAAGGGCATTCTCGCCTCATCCGGCGTCCGGCAGGCCTTTCTCATATTGCAGTACCGGCAGGCAGTCACGACATTCGTCCAGGCATCCTTTCCTCCGCGTGCTCGCGGCAGGATGTGATCCCGCGTGAGCAAGCGATGGTCGACACGCTCACCGCAGTAGGCGCAGATTCCCCGATCACGGCGGAACAGCATGGCGTTATCGTGCCCTAGGGGGAAAGCCCTCAAATGACGAACCATTGCTTCGCTCCTGGCAAGGGCGATTACGGGACGAAGAGCGATCCGGCTCCGCTCCCCGGAACGACGGACGCCACCATGGAAAACCAGTTCCTGTTCGCCGATTTCCCACGCTACCCGGCCAGCGGCCGCATAGCCGATCGCCTGCTCGATGTCGAGCCAGCGAAAAGGATTTCCTGCAATGTCGAGAGCCAGGATCTGAGTCATGGGTGCACCTGAAAAATGGTTCTCTTTCAATAATCCGGGAATGTGTTCTGTTGGCCTGCCTGGCAGGACTCGAACCTGCGGCCTTCGGCTTCGGAAACCGATGCTCTTCCATCTGAGCTACAGACAGGCAATTGATGGGGTGACCGACCGGATTCGAACCGGCGACCTCGCGGGCCACAACCGCGCGCTCTGCCAATTGAGCTACGGCCACCACAATTTCTGGCAAGGGCGGCTGGACTTGAACCAGCAGCCTGCGGAATCAAAGTCCGCTGCTCTCCCATTGAGCTACACCCCTGTTGCAATTTGGACGCGCGGGCGGGAATTTCACCCGCGTAATCTGGTTTTGCAGGCCAGTGCATCAATGCTCTGCCACCGCGCGAAAATGAAAATGGAGCCGGGTGTGGGACTCGAACCCACGGGGGAAAAGCTCCGTCTGCTTACAAGGCAGATGCTGTCGCCGCTGAGCCAACCCGGCATTGTTTGTCCTGCGGCGTGGAGTCGAACCACGACACGGGGGTTATCTACCCGAAACGCTTATAAGGCGTCCTGCTCTACCGAGAGCTGCCGCAGGAAAGAAACTGGTCGAGACGGGTGGAGTCGAACCACCGCCATCCTGCGTATGAAGCAGGCGTTCTGGCCGCTGAACTACGTCTCGGGCGTCCCCGGCAGGAATCGAACCCGCCAATGTCAGATTAGAAGTCTGGTGCTTATCCAATCAGCCTCGGGGACAGGAAATGGTCGGACGGGCGAGATTCGAACTCGCATCCCTCGTTCGGGCTCATCGGGTTTAAGCCGAGGGCGTCTGCCAGTTGCGCCACCGTCCGGTTCTGGTGCGAAGCCCCGGAGTCGAACCGGGAAGCGCCGAATTTTGAGTACGGCAGGTATGCCAATTCCCGTCAGCTTCGCGTAAATGGTGCCCTCCCCGGGATTCGAACCCGGAACATCTGGTCTCTGAAACCAGCGCGTCTGCCCATTGCGCCAGGAAGGCTTTGTGGTACCGACCCCCGGAGTCGAACCGGGAAGCCCTTGCTTCTAAGGCAAGGAGGTATGCCCATTCCCGTCAGGCCGGCAAATCTGGTGCCCAGAGCAGGATTCGAACCTGCAAAATCATGCCTCTCAGACATGCACGTATGCCTGTTCCGTCATCTGGGCGTGGTATCCGGTGACGGAATCGAACCGCCGACCCGCTGCTTGTAAGGCAGCCGCTCTCCCAACTGAGCTAACCGGATTTTTTGGCGCCCCGTAGGGGATTTGAACCCCTGACTTCCCGCTAGACAGGCGGGCACTCTGGCCGCTGAGTTAACGAGGCAATCGAAACAATGGCGGAGGATCAGGGATTCGAACCCTGGCGCCCGGTTTTGCCGGACTCTCCTTTAGGGAATATCTGCAAAACCCCTCCTGTCATTCTGCGCGTAGCGAAGCGAAGTCGCAGAATCCAGACACCGCGTGGATCCTGCGACTTCGCGCAGGATGACAGGTGGTGGGCAATAGGGTAATGCAGAGTTCCCTTAGCAGGGGAGCGCCTTTACCACTCGGCCAATCCTCCAGGAAAACTGGCCTCGCCCGCAGGAGTCGAACCCGCAACCTCCGGCTTCGTAGACCGGCGCTCTTCCAGTTGAGCTAGAGCGAGGAAACTTTGGCGGAAGGAGAGGGATTCGAACCCCCGTGGCGTTACCGCCCATCTGTGTTCGAAACAGCGCCGTTTGACCACTCCGGCATCCTTCCATATTGGCATCCCGTGATGGACTCGAACCACCATCCCCGGTTTTGGAGACCGGAACTCTGCCATTGAGCTAACGAGATATAAGTTGGTCCCTGGACTCCGGATCGAACGGAGCACCTGCGCGTTATCAACACGCTGCTCTACCAACTGAGCTATCCAGGGAATACTGGCGGAGAGACAGAGATTCGAACTCTGGTGCCACATCGCTGCGGCCATCCGGTTTCCAACCGGCGCCCTTTGTCCTCTCGGGCACCTCTCCGAAAAATGTTTGCCCGCGCATGGCCGCTGCCTTTCATCCGGGAGCCACCCGGATACCGGCAGCGCGTTGTTCTCCCCTGCGCGGTGGGGTTGGCCTGGCGAAGCCAGCTTTCGTTACCGCAAACGCTGGAGGAAGATGGCTGGTGTCGATCCGCAACCGGTTGCCCGGTCCAACCGCGTTCAAGGCGGTGCCCGACGCCGGTCGGGGTCATCTTCCGTGATCTGGTCTCGCGCCGCAGACTCGAACTGCGATCCTCCTGGCCCCAAACCAGGTGACTTGCCAATTAGCCCAACGCGAGAATGCTCTGGTGGAGGCCCAGGGAGTTGAACCCTCGTAGACAAGATCCTTGCAAGGGATCCCCGCAGCCCGCTGCTGCCCCCAAATCTGTTTGGCTGCGCGCCCTGGAATCGAACCAGGCTCGTTTCCGGTTAACAGCCGGACGCCTGCACCTTGCTTGCTCGCGCGCATCGAAACAGACTTGATATGGTGGGAGCACCGGGACTCGAACCCGAACCTGGCACCTTAAAAGGGTGCTGCGCTGCCGTTACGCCATACTCCCGTTGCATTTGCATTTTTGCCGCCCGGCGCAGGGCTTTCGCGCTACGTCCGTGTGCGCCCGCTGTTCTGAACAGAGCCGCCGCAACCAGCGGATTTCGCGGGGCCGATTTCTTTCGTTTCATGATTGCTTCTCCTGGGTTGGTTTACACACGTCTGGTGCCGCCGGAAGGTATCGAACCTTCCTCCTCCTGTTCTTCAGACAGGCGCTAATCCGTCTCAGCTACAGCGGCTCTATTGGAGCGGAGTGCGAGACTCGAACTCGCTTCGCCAGCTTGGAAGGCTGGAGCACAACCCATATGCCAACTCCGCGCGGCTGGCAGACCGTGTGGGATTCGAACCCAACCTTGCTGCCTTGAAAGGGCAGTGACCTCACCAGAAGTCGAACGGTCCATTTCCATGACAAAACCGGCTTCGCCCAAGGTGCGGCTGACACACCCCCGCAGCGGTATACGAAGGAGGCTTTGTGATGGAGCGGACAGCCGGGATCGAACCGGCAACCTATACCTTGGCAAGGTATCGTTCTGCCAACTGAACTATGTCCGCAGTTCCGGCGGCGGCTGACCCGCCGCCGGAAGACCACATTCCCGAATTGTTAAAGAGTGTCTGGCGGGCGCTGCCTGCCACCAGCCCCAAACCGGGGCTGATTTACTGCTGGTGGGGCGTCCAGGTAACGATCCTGGTCAGCCACGAGGCATCGGTTTTACAGACCGCTCCGCGTCCTTAGCGGAATACCACCCCAAGTGTTCTCAACTGCAAGGCCCCAAAAGCAAGGAGCCCGGACTGCTTTCGCTTGTCCGGGCTCCTTGTGAAGGAACCGTAATCTTTTCGATTACGCAGGATGATTACATGATCATCCTCCCGGATTGCCGACTATCTCTCTCACAAGCCTTCCCGAACGGGAGGTCTGGCAGGTGATAACCGGCGATGGACAAATTCGTGGGCTTCAGCGCACTCCGTGCAAAGGACGCAAAGCGCCACGACGAGCCGAATCGGCCTGTCTTGTGCTGAGCTATGGTGTGTCGCTGAATCATCATCTTTCCTGTTCGTCGTGGTTGCGGGAGAAGGACTTGAACCTCCGGCCTCCGGGGTATGAACCCGGCGCGCTGCCAACTGCGCCATCCCGCTTTGGTAATGAGCGCGAAGTCTGCCAACACAGCGGCGCGAGGTCAAGCATAATTTGCAAAAATTTTTCATATGATGCAAAAATGTTGTGCCAAAAACGCAACTACCCTAGAATTGCCCTATGTCGAAATCTCCTCCAAAGCCCAAAAGGAAGGTTGTCTGGCGGGTTCGGGTCATGATGGCCGAGCACGCAGTGCGATCAGTTTCTGAACTGGTTCGCCGCCTGGATCAAGTGGGCGTATCCATTTCCAACGCGCAACTGGGGCGTCTCATCGATGGTCATGCGAACTATTGGAACCAGGAAGTCCTCGAAGGACTGATGGAGGTATTCGATTGCGAAATCTCCGACCTGCTCGGTTCGCGATGAGTTATGAATGCTCTGATTTATTGGACTATCTCCCAACAAAGCACGGCGCTATTCTGATCCGCTTGCGGGAGAGGCTGCCCCGAAGGGGCGGGAGAGGGCAGCGTTTAAAACGTCCGGCGTCGCAGCATGGGTTATGTCGGGCTTTCTCATCTTCTCAGCAAGCTCTATGTTCGGTCGCAAGACTGTTTTATTTTTTTGGCATTTCGTATACGATTTAACCAGAGCATTTCAGTTTTATGACCAGCGGCATTGCATATGCTGATGAGATGCAAACAAAAGTATTAGGATTGTAATTAGCCGAAATTCTGTTCGGGTATATGCGATAAACTGTTTGCTGGTTTCGCATGCCTCGCCAGGTGAGCAATGGTGGGCAGCAAGCCTGAAAGGAATGGAGGCTCTCTCTGAACGCTACGCGGTCGAACTCGAAGCGCGGCATTGTCTGAACTTGTCCCGCATAATCTTGATCCCCAAAGGAGAAAAATAACCCCATGCCTCAGGAGCGTCGCTAATGCCCGGCAAACCAGCCTCCCGAGTAGGAGACGGCGTAGTACACGGCGTCATCGTCCAGGGTTCTGCGACGGTACTCATAGGCAGTTCCGGCGGCGTAGCCTGTTCGGTGTGTCCGGGCGGCATGGCCGTCGGCTCACCGGTGAACCCCTCGCTTGGCGCGAAAGTCCTCTCCAATGAAACCGACTTTGCGCTACCCTCTGCATCGCTGCCGGTCGTGTGGTCGCGTACTTATTCGAGCTACGTCAACGCCGAACACGGCGGAGCCTGTGGCGTACTCGGCTACGGTTGGCACTTGGCTCTCTGCGACATTCGGCTTGAACTGCAAGCCGAGCGCACCCTGCTATTTGATGCCTATGGGCGCACGATCACCTTCCCCGAAGCCTTGACGCCGGGCGCGGCGCTACACAGCCGTAGCGAGAGCCTATGGCTGCTGCGCGGGGCAGAGACAGCCGCGTGGCACGAAGAAACTGCTTGGCGGCACATCCCCGCCGAGTGGTCACGTAACCCTGATTGCATTATCGTCACAACGGGCGATAAATCCCTCTTTTGGTGCTTCATCCAGCCCCCTGAGCAGAGTTTCTGGCTTTTAGCCGAGCAACGCGACCGTTTCGGGAATAATCAGTCCTACAAATGGTTCACCCCCCCGTCCGGCCAACAGGACGAAACACCTCCCCCCATGCTTCTGGGAGAAATCACCGACGGGGCTGGACGGCGCTACCGCTTGCACTACCTGTCCCTATACCCTTCCAGACTTGCTACGGGTTCCGGCTGGCGCGGTCAGGCTGGCTGGCTGGCAGATTCAGGCTGGCGGCTCGTTCAGGTCGAACTGCTTGAAGCGCCCGACAGCGACGCCTACCTGAACGAGGCTGCACGCAAAGCGTTTGAAGTGGCCCAAGCCACCCTCAAACACCCTAACATTCCAGATGCCAACGGCATCGTACTGGTGCGCTACGACTACGATCAGCACACGGGCGACCTCATCCGGATACGAAACCGTGCCAACACCGTGATCCGCGAATTCAGCACCCGCAATCATCTGCTCGTATCACACCGTACCCGCGGCGGGTCGCTTCACCTCTACGAATACGAAGCCGACGAACCGGGCGCTAAAGTTATCAAACAGGTTAATGAAAACGGTCTCACTTACCATTTCACCTATCTTGAAGATGAACCTGGAAGCAACAGTACGATCATTCAGGATAGCCTCTATCGTGAACAGATCTACTCCTTCAAAGGTGAAGGTGATCTCAAACGCTTGGTAAAGCATCAGCGTGCCGACGGTAGCCACATCCTCTACGAGTATGACATTGCTGGGCATTTGACCTGCATTACCAACCCATTAGGCCACAAAACAAGGATGCTCCGAGACGGGGAAGGACGTCTCATTGGACACATAGACCCTGCAAACCGTCACACCCGTGCCGTCTACGACGAGGCAGGGCAACTTAGCGAATATGAAGACGCCCCAGGGCGCATCACCCGGCGGCAATACGACCCCTGGGGCCGCCTTGTGGGCATCACCTACCCCGATGGCGCCCACGAAGCCCTTCAGTACCCCGAACCCCGAACCTGCACAGCCAACTTGCCCGTGCACCTCATCGACGCCCGTGGCGGTATAAAACGTCTGGAGTGGAACCCCGCTGGGCGGCTTGTCTCCTTTACCGACTGCTCATCGAAGACCACACACTACCGTTACAGCCCCTGGGGCGGGTTGCTCACTGAGACAGATGCCCTCGACCAAAGCACGCATTTCAAGCGCGACCAGACCGACAAATTGCTGTCCGTGACCTTGCCCAATGGCGAAACCCTCCGCTACGAATATAACGCGCAGGAACTGCTCACCGGCATCATCGAACCGGATGGAGGCAAACATCGCCTCTCTTGGGACGGCGCAGAGCGGCTCATCGAGCGCATTGATGCGGCGGGCCGTTGCCAACGCTATCAGTACGACCAAGCGGGGCGGCTTGTTTTGCTGGAAAACGAAAACGGTGCGTTTGCCCACTTCACCTACGACATCATGGACAGGCTCAGCCGAGAAATCGGTTTCGACCGCCGCATCCAGCGCTACGGGTATGACTTGGCTGGGCAACTGACCGACAAGACCGAAGAGAGCCTGCCCACCCGGCCCATGATCCGTTACGACTATGACGAAGTAGGTAACCTGATTGCGCGCCATATCCCTGCCAACGGCCATATAAAGCCGCAGACAGAGCGTTTCGAGTGGGACGAAAGCGGACAACTGGCGAGCGCCTACGGGAATGGCAGCAAAGTTGAATTTACCTACGACAGGCTGGGGCGGGTAAGCGCCGAAACCCAGACCCAGGTGCACCAGGATGGACGCATCTGGCAATGGAAACACCGGCAGGAGATGAACGAGTTGGGCGTCAGGCGGCAAAGCGCCTATGGGGATCTTCCCCCCGTCCAATGGCTCACATACGGTTCTGGCCACCTGCACGGGGTCAACCTTTCTGGCTTTTCTATCGACTTCGCACGCGACGAACTGCACCGCGAGATCGAGCGCAATATCCGCACGGCCCATTCGCCGCTGCTCTTCAATAGCGACACCGCTTACAACGCCTTGGGCGATATCTCCGAGCGCATCTTGGAGATTGGCGGCATGGTGCATGAAAAGAAACAATACAGGTACGATCAACTTGCCCGGCTTACCGAAATCAACGATGCCCTCGGCTCCCAGATACAGTACACCTACGACAAAGCAAACCGTCTTATCGGCAGCCGCCACGGCACGCAAACTTTTCAATACGTTTTTGATGCGGCGGGCAACCGGGTCAACCCCGGGCCGCTCTCTCCCAGCCAAGCTCAGGAGGACTGGGCCGAAACGGTTCGCCAAAAGCTGAAAGACCCAAACTTCAACCCCTTGGCCTATTCAGACCAACCCAATGCCAATGATGCCAGCCGCCAGTGGTTTGACAACCGCATTTCAGAGCTTGACGGCATCCAGAATACCTTTGATGCCGCAGGCAACTTGATTGGCCAAAAAAGACCTGACGGAACCATGCTCGAACTGTACTACGACGGCGCATTTCGGCTCGCCGCGCTCACGAGGACGAACCCGGGCGGCGCCCAGGTCAAGGCATGGTACGGGTATGACGCTTTTTCGAGAAGAATCGCCAAAGGTGTGACCGAACACGGTGTTGAGAAAATCACCAGCTACGGTTGGGACGGGGATCGGCTGGTGCATGAAGCCACTGAAAAGAGCCTCACCACGATTGTCTACACCCCTGGCAGCTTCGCCCCGCTGATGCGTATCGAGCAGGACGTAAAGAAAGAAGAAGAAAAGAGCGAACGCGAACAGGCAATGCAGGATGCGATGAAACTGGTCGAAGAGATGCTTGCGGCAGGCGGGATGGAACTGAAAAAGCCGAAGGCAGACCCCGACTCGCTTCGAGTGAGCTTCTTTGCAACCGACCACGCGGGCACTCCCAGTAAATTGATTGACGCAGAAGGCACAATCATCTGGAAAGCCGATCCAGACGACTGGGCGGCGGTGAAAAATGAGACGGGGGTGAGGCAGCCGATCCGTTTCCAGGGGCAATGGCTGGACGAGGAGTCGGGATTCTACTATAACCGGCATCGATACTATGATCCGAAGCTGGGACGTTATATTACGCAAGATCCGATTGGGTTGTCGGGAGGGGAAAATCTCTACGCCCATGCCAACGGGAACCCAATAGCTCATATCGACCCGTTGGGGTTAGACCCATGCCCGCCAGATGGTTGGGCATATTGCAGGGAGACTTGTGGGAAAAAAGGTGATGAAGCTTTAGATTGTATTCAACTCCGAGCACCATGCGGCTTATTTAATGCTTGCGATTATTGGGGTTGCCAATGCGGAAGTTACGAAAACCCTGGAACTCATGATCCGAGGAAGCCAGGTCCTAATTCATACAAGCCATCCAAATCAGTCCTGCCTGAAAACCATGAGGAGCTTTGGAAAAAAAGTGTGCCTGACCCCGATGAGCCTGGAAAAACGAGATGGACTAAATTTAATACGAAAAAGGGGCCGGAATACCATCGTTTTGAAGGGAGCAACGGAAAATGGCACTGGAACGGATCAACAGTTGGTGAAACTGCTTCGGGGCAACCTTATAAGATTAAACTCGAACGTGTACCTATACAGATAAGGAGGCTTCCATAACCATGCGAAACTTCATAGGTAAGAAAAACAGTTTTGGAATTGAATATGAAATTCGATCTGTAAATTCCTATGTATTTGGAAAAGTGAGGTTATGGCTTGAAGGGAAATATGTTGGAGCCTTTGATGATATTGATTTCTTATCTGTTACCTCGTGCCATCTAAATGGGGAGGATTTGAGAGCTGAAGATGAATGTCAGTTCTTTGTAAACGAAAAGGCAGATAAAATTTACGAATTAATTGTATCATATGCTATTCCTGATACTGATAGCTATCGTTTTTCACCAGGCCCACCTTTTGATGATTTTATGCTTTACTATTATAAATGTAATGACAAGCTTCATTTTGTTTGGAAGCTCTCTGATACACCGAATTTCGATTACCCGGATTACCCTAAAGAGGTGCAGTCAGCAGTGATTTCCGTTGATGAATATCGAGAGGTTGTTGCAGAGTTTGTAAGGATAATTGAAGATTGCCAAAAAATTCCTGTTTCCACACTGGAAATCCGTGGAAAAAGAAAATCTCCCTACTATTGGGTCTACGACTTTTATATTGACGGAAAATATTTGCCAGGAATACTAAATATTGGCCTGCGGGATGAAAATAGGCGTTACTCACATTTTGATTTGGACTACAGGAATTACGAGGATATAGATTTCGAGCACTACACGGAATATAACAATGCTGAGGATATCAGGAAGGCGGCTGCCGCTCGCAGAAAACGAGATATTAGTGCCTTTCTTGCGCAGGAGTACCCTGAAAACTACTTCGGTTCAAACCGAGTTATTCTATATGGTTCTCATTGCGGATGCGAGCATTGCGGGGTTATTTCTTTTCTCTTAATAATGGATAAAGAGTATGTATACTGGACAAATATCGGATATGAAAGTACAGAGTCAAAACATGATGCAGGGTATGTAGACGAGATGTACCAGATGATTGGCGCCCTCAAATTTAAAAAAGATGAATACGAACAAATATTTGCAAAGTATTGTGAAGAAATTGACACTCTTTGTTCAGCGGAGGAATGATATGAAACCATCGAAAAAGATTGCAAAAACGCTTAAGAACAACCTTATAAGGTTGCCCACCAACATGTACCTATACAGATAAGGAGGCTTCCGTAACCATGCGAAACTTCATAGGAAAGAAAAACAGTTTTGGGATTGAATATGAAATTCGATCTGTAAATTCCTATGTATTTGGAAAAGTAAGGTTGTGGCTTGAAGGAAAATATGTTGGAGCCTTTGATGATATTTATATCTTAACTGATACCTCCTGCTATCTTGATGGGGAGGATTTGAGGCTCGGAAATGAATGTCAGTTCTTTGTAAACGAAAAGGCTGACAAAATTTTCGAGTTGATTTTATCTGATGCTATTCCTGATAGTGATAGCTATCGTTTTTCACCTGGTATACCATTCGATGACTTTACAATTCGCTGCTATAAAAGCAATGACAAGCTTCATTTTGTTTGGAAACTCTCTGATAAGCCGAATCTCAATTACCCGGATTACCCTAAAGAGGTGCAGTCAGCAGTGATTTCCGTTGATGAATATCGAGAGGTTGTT